>CAILTZ010000512.1 GCA_903837255.1 uncultured Pirellula sp.
CCGGACTAAAAGCAGCATCTACGGGTATAATACCGATTTCATGCTCACCGGTGTTCTGTTCCGATGCAGGCAGATATCCGCGACCGTTCTCAACAACCATTTCCATCATGAACTCGGTGTCACCGGTCAATGTTGCAATGAGGTGATCCCTGTTGATGATCTCGACGTCAGAATCGGTCTGCACGTCCGCACCGGTAATCGGCCCGGCCTTGGACCTCAAAACGGTTAGAACGCGGGTGTTGTCGCTATGGTTCTTAACCACCAGCGATTTGACGTTCAGAACTATTTCGGTGACATCTTCGAGGATGTTGGGAATCGAACTGAATTCATGCTGCGCACCACGAATCTTGATCTGCGTGATGGCGCTGCCTTCGAGGCTCGACAACAGAACGCGACGCAAGCTATTACCGATCGTGGCTCCAAAGCCTCTTTCGAACGGTTCTGCAGTAAACTTGCCATAAGTCGCACTGAGCGTCGATCGCTCAACATTGACTTGACTGGGAAGCTCCAATCCTCGCCATCTAACGTGCATTGTTGTTTCTCCGAAAAAAATAACTCGAACCCCTACCTACCGCTACCGACTAGACTCGCCTTCGCTTGCGAGGACGGCAACCGTTGTGGGGAATGGGTGTTGTGTCTTCGATTTGCTTAACTGTGATGCCCGCGGCCTGCAGAGCGGTGATCGCAGACTCTCGACCGGAACCTGGCCCTTTGACCCGAACCTCGATCTCCTTGACACCGAACTTGGCAGCCTTCTCCGCAGCTTGTTGGGCAGCCATCTGACCAGCAAAAGGTGTGCTCTTGCGCGACCCTTTGAAGTTACAGGTCCCGGCACTTGCCCAGCAGAGTGTGTCCCCTCGGCTATCGGTGATCGTCACGTGCGTGTTGTTAAACGTTGCTTTGACGAAAGCGATCGCACTGGTGACGTTGCGACGCACTTTTCGACGCTTGTTGTTCGCGTCTTTGTTTACTTGTTGCTTTGCCATAATTAAAAAATGAAAAACCAAATTCCAGTTCGTGAATTCATGTCGACCACTAGGCCAGCATCGATGTGCTTGGTTTCGATATCGCTATACCGAAACAGAAAGATATCGAGCCAAACGGCAAGGTCTCCGCGAGGCTTCCGCAGGCCGAAAACGGCATGCGGAACACACTATCGCAGATCCTTGACCCCCTTCTTCCCTGCCACCGTCTTTCTCGGCCCCTTGCGAGTCCGAGCGTTGGTTCTTGTTCGCTGACCACGGACTGGAAGCCCAAGCTTGTGCCTCATCCCCCGGTAGCATTTGATTTCCCGCAATCTGTGGATCGCCTGACCGACCTGCCGTCGCAGAGGACCCTCAACCGTGTAGTCCCTCTCAAGCAAACTGGCCAAGCGGCTCAGTTCGTCCTCGTCCAAGTCACGAGCCTTTTTGGTAGCGTCGATCTTGGTTTTCACCAATGCTTCTCTGGCAACCGACGGACCAACGCCGTAGAGATACTGAAGCGAATAGACGACTTGCTTGTCGTTTGGAATGTCAACACCCAGAAGACGCGGCATACTTGCCCACTCCTAAACCATTACCCGGACACGCTTTACAACGAAAAACAAACCCTCCGCCGGGAAAACCCAACGGGGTGGACCCACGTCGATGGATCGTTCGAGCCCGGAATTTTAACGAAGATACCTAGATCACTGCAAGGGTTAATTGGGCTTTGGCACGGTTTTTTCTTGTCTCGGGCTCCCCAAGCCCCATGGCCTGGGGTTTTGCCCCCTCAAACAACCATAGGACGTATGGTTAGTTTGGGAAGGACATAACGTTTTTAACCTGTGGGTTGGTAACGGTTTTACCGACCCGAACGCCTGTAATCAAGATTCACTTGAGAAAGTTCCGAGATTCGAATCCAAGAGCGGACCGATCAGCCTGGTCGGCGACCCTCATGACGCAACGATAACCTTGAGTGCCTACGATGCAAGAAACATCGCTTGAATCCAAACGTTTTTCGATGAAACAGGCTCGCCAGATCGTCGGAGACCTTCACGCTCCGAATCCCAAAATCTATTGGATCGATCTGTTGATTACGGCCATCTGTGGACATCTTTGCTTTACAGCCATGATGCAACTACCGGATCGACTTGCAGGCCACTGGCCGATGCTTTGGTGGGAACTCAAGGGCCTGTTCTATACGGCTACTATCCTGCTATGTCTGCGAGGTGCGATGTTCACCCACGAGTTGGTCCACTTGCCTCGCGAGGGTTGGACCTGGTTCCGGATCGCTTGGAACCTGCTTTGCGGAATCCCATTCATGATTCCATCGTTCACTTACTATCCTCACATCGACCACCACCGTCGCAAGTCTTACGGGACCGAGCATGACGGTGAGTACCTGAGCCTCAGCCACCAGCCACCTTCGGCGATCGTTTTCTACATGCTCGGAGTGCTGGTCACCCCGCTTGCTGGATTCATCCGCTTTGCAATCCTATCCCCGATTTGCTGGGTTTTCCCCTCGGTTCGCAAATGGACCTTCACGCACGCTTCGACGATGGTCATGGATGTTTTTTATGAGCGTCCAGAAGCGAGCAACCGTGTCTATCGAATCATGATCCTCCAAGAGTTCGGTTGCTTTCTGGTATGCCTAGGACTCGTTGCGCACGGTCCGCTGATTGCCAAAACATGGCTAGATCCGCTCTGGATCCACGCTTACCTGGTTAGCATCGGGATGATCTTTATGAACAATATTCGAACCCTCGGTGCTCATCGCTGGACCGGACCTGGTTCGGAACTAACCTTTGAACAGCAACTTCTCGACTCGTGCGATTATCCGCATCGCCCCTGGATCACGGAACTATGGGGACCAACCGGAACACGCTACCATGCAACTCATCACCTGTTTCCATCCCTGCCCTACCACAACCTGGGAATCGCCCACAGACGACTCATGGCCCAACTTCCCGCCGATAACATCTATAGGGAGACGGCCAAACTGAGCCTCCTGATGGAGATCGCGGAACTTTGGAAACGGAGTGCAGACGTCGCCCGCCGATCGGCCGTCGCCGGCAGAATCGGTTCCTATGCATTGCCATTTGCCCATGGGCTCGTCAGCCAAAACACTGACCCCAAGCCGCATGGGTCCGATGACGCCAACGGCTGGAATATATCCGAAGCTGCATAACTTCTGGATCCTCTGCAATCCACTACCAAATTCGAACTCGCTTTTGGGGTTCGATGTACATCGGGGAACCAGGTTCTACACCGAAAGCTTCGTAGTAACCATCGAGGTTCGATACGATCCCATTGCATCGGTACTGGCTTGGCGAATGCGGATCGGTTTTGATCCGCTTACGCATCTCGGCTTCTCGATACTTGCGGCGCCAAACTTGCCCCCACCCGATGAAGAACCTCTGCTCTCCGGTATACCCGTCGATCACTGGCGATTTGGCCTGGCCGAGCGAAAGCTTGTAAGCGGTATAGGCTACACTCAGTCCACCCAAGTCACCGATGTTCTCGCCAAGGGTGAACTTGCCATTTAAGTTAATGCCCGGCAGAGGCTGGTAGGTATCGTACTGACTGATGAGTTGTTCGGAGCGTTTGACGAACTCTCTCTCATCGTTCTCGGTCCACCAGTTTCTCAAGTTCCCTCGGCCATCGTATTTGCTTCCTGAGTCATCAAATCCATGGCTGATCTCGTGACCGATCACCGCACCGATCGCTCCGTAATTGATCGCATCATCGGCTTGTAAGTTGAAAAACGGTGGCTGGAGAATCGCTGCAGGAAATACGATCTCGTTCATCGAGGGGTTGTAGTAAGCGTTTACTGTCTGCGGTGGCATGAACCACTCGGTCTTGTCGATCGGTTTGCCTAGCTTGTTCAACGCATAGAAATGCTCGAACTTGGAAATCCTCCCGATATTGCTGACGATGTCCGATGGATCGATTTGGACCGACGAATAATCTTTCCACTTGTCGGGATATCCGATCTTGGGGGTAAAGAGCTTGAGCTTCTCCTTGGCCTGCGCCTTCGTTCCGTTGCCCATCCATTCCAAAGAATCGATCCGTTTCTCGAAGGCCTTGAGCAAGTTCCCTACGAGCTCATTCATCCGCTCCTTGGCCTTGGGCGAGAAATGTTTCTGGACGTAAAGCTTTCCCACAGGCATTCCCAGGAGTGAGTTGCAGGCATCGACGCCTCGGCGCCACAAGGGCTCTTGCTGCTCAACCCCGCTTAGGACTGTCTTGTGGAATCCGAAGTGTAGTTTCTCTAGCTCTTCGGTCATCACCGGGGCAAAGGTGTCGATGGTTTGGAAAGCTAAATAAGCCTTGAGAACTTCTGGATCAGTCTTAGCCAGGATCTCTTGGGCCTGTTCGAAGAAACTCGGTTGACCAACGATGATCTCCTGAACATCCGGGAGTCCGACTGCTTGGGCGTACGTCTTCCAACGCACGCCTTGGATCTTTGACGAAAAATCCACGACGCTAGTTTTGTTGTACCGCTTGATGGGATCCCTGAGCGAAACCTTGTCCCATTGAACTTTCGCAAAAGCCGTCTCGAGCTTGAGGATTTCTGAAGCTAGCACATCGGGCTTTTCCCAGCCGATCTTGCCGAGCATGTCTTTGATGAAGACCTCGTATTTTTCACGCCGGCTAACCAACTCGGGATCCGAATCTAAGTAATAGTCTCGGTCCGGTAGCGTCGTGCCGTCTTGGTATAGATACACCGCATACTGATCGGATCTGCGATCGTCGACATCGATCCCGGCAGAGAAGAAACTCGGGATCCCGTAGATCGATAACTCACCGGCCACACGGATCGCATCCTCCTGGGTCCGAATGGCTTGGATTGTCTCCAACCAAGGCTTCACGGGGGTGATGCCTGCTCGGTTCCTGGCCTCGATGTCGGTGTAGGATTTGAAAAAATCGCCGACTTGCTTGGCCTCGGGTGTCGCAACTGCCGATTTGCTGGCCTCTTCGATGATCGCTCGAATCGCTCCCTTGGTCTCGATATCCAAAGCGGTGAAGGAACCGTAGTTGGATTGGTCGGGTGGGATGTCGGTCGACTCTAGCCAGTTCTCATTGACATACCGGAAAAAGTCATCCGATGGCCGAAGTGTCTTGCTGAAATTCTCCTTTTCCACTCCCGATACACCCAGGGGCTTGTCCTGGGCCAAGACGGAAAACCAAGGGTAAGCAACCCCCAGCCCCAAGGCTAGCGCCCCTCGAAGGCCTTGTGAAAAAAACCAACTTCGAATTCCGCTACTGTTTGAAAAAACATTTTTTTGCATGGCCAACCTCTTGGAAGCTCCCTAGGCAAACCCTTGGTGGACCTATCCGGTCCTGGGGTTTAGTCACTCGACACTTGAAACCTCATGGTAACCCTAGGACAGCCGGCTCTCAAGCCATCAACCCCCTTTTGGTTGCATGCTCCAAAAGACGTATAACCAACACATTGCTGGCACAACCCAAACGGCGCACTCGCATAATTCCTCGATCCGCTTGAGCCGCGGACTCAGCGGATGGTTCCAATCGAGCTTGACATTATCCTGCGAGGTCTTGATCAGCCGCTCATACTCGAACGATTTTTTAGGTGCAAGCCCCTGTTCGACGAGCCAGGCCGCCAACTCCCCTGGGGCCCGGCCCTCGAGCCGCTCGATCCCTGTCTCGAAGCAGATCCCATAGTCGGGATCCAGCACCCAAAAACCCTGCTCTGTTCGAGCTTCCAAAACAACGTGGCCCCCAAGGCCGATGAAGCGGGATTCGACACCATGGCACTTGAGGAGATCCTGGAGCACCGCTGCCCGCTCCGAACAGTCCCCCTGGCCGCCTGATATGATCCAACGCGTATTCTGTGTTCGCAAAAGTGGTGAGTAGAATTGACCGATGAGCCACTGCAGCCAGTTCTCCCAGAGGACTAGGTCTCGCCCCTGGCTATGATCCGTGATGGAATGCACATAGAGAGTCGCTGCCCGAAGGCTCATGCCCCCTGCGTTCATGCTTTCTGCCTCATTGTTCAATGGGGCATTGCTCTCTGGGGCCTTGTTCACTGTCCTGTGCAACTGGTAATCAACCAGTCGCTGCATCGATGGCAAGTCAGAAAAGAGAACTGGCGCCAACGCTCCGAGGCTGCTTAAGCACGCCAGAAAAACAAAGCAAGCAAATGGTAAGAGCCGCGCGGACTTGCCGGATGGATTCTCGGATACAAAATAGCTCATAATCGTTTTCAAAAACCGCCCGCTACCAATAGGTATCCTTGCAGACCGGCCATCTAACCCTCTAAACTGGAACCCTAAGACTTACCCGCACCTGCCTATGCACCGAAGCGACACCCCGAAGCCACACACGGTAGCAACGCACATAACAACCCGGGTTCTCTGGGTTGGTTCCTAAGCCACTTGCAATCCAACCAACTTGTAATCATTACACACGCGTTAGAATCAGCACCGATCCCAACCCCCAGAAGCCCTGGTCCCGACTAGACACGCATGGAAGCGCCGGAATCTTTCAAAACCGATAACAAAGCAGTCGCCAAATGGACCGAGTCCTTTGTCGATTTCGGACCTGATGGTTTGTTTAGCGATAAATCGCTAAACAAACATTCCCCGATGCTTGCTCGCATCGACGCAACGGATCTAAAGAGCACGGCCTCGATCCAAAAAGAACTCAAGTCATTGGTTCAGCAATTCGTCCCTTACACGCCGGGCGTTTACGGGATCCTCGATCCTCTGAACCGATTGATCTATGTCGGTAAATCCAAAGCCCTGCGCGCAAGACTGCTGAGCTATTTCTTGCCAGGAGCCACGGACGAAAAAGCCGGACAGATCCTCAAGCAAGCTCGAGCGATTGTCTGGGAGACTCAGCCCAACGAGTTTGCAGCTCTGCTTCGCGAACAGTCCTTGATTCGGACTTGGCAACCAACGCTCAACGTCATCGGCATGCCCAACCGCAGCCAACCGGCCTACCTGAACATTGGTCGCGGCCCTGCTGAGTCGTTCTACGTCTCTCGCCAATGGGATACCCGCGCATCGATTTGCCGAGGTCCTCTTTACGGTTCCACCAAGCTGTTTCGGGCCGCTGAAGTCCTCAACCGATACTTTCTGCTACGCGACTGTTCAACCAAGACCCCGATGCTCTTCTCCGATCAGCTCACCCTGTTCGATCTTCCCGAGCGAGCCGGATGCCTGCGGGCCGACTTGGGTACCTGCCTTGCCCCGTGCCTTGCTGATTCGGCTCGTGCAGAGTATCGCGCCCAAGAAGAAATCGCGAGAGCTTGGATGCGAGGCGAGTCGGCGAACATCCACGAGGAGCTGCTCGCGCAGATGCAAACGGCGATCGATCGAACCCAGTTCGAGAGAGCTTCTCGTTTGCAACAAGACGCAGCCATTCTCAAGTGGTTGCAGGGCAAACTCAAACAATTGCAAAAGGCGTCCTGCAATCCGCCGAGCCTTTACTGGGTTGAAACCAGCGGCGGCTCAAGATTCCCAAAGAGTGGGATTCTGTATTTGATGCGATCCGGAGGCGTTCAGCACGCAGTTGCCCATAGCAACAACGCCAAAGGGATCCGTGAAACGCTTGAACGCTGGCTCAGAGCCGACAAGGAAGTAGAGCTCCAATTTTGTCGACCCCACGAGTCCTTAGGACTAGTAGCGACGTGGTTTCAGAAAAACCCGTCGCTACGAAAGAATTATGTTCAAGTCAGCTCGGTTGACGAGGCACTTGAGAAGTGCTCCAAGCTGCCGATGTCTGGCTGAGGCTAGAGGCCAAACGACAACTAGTTGTCGTTTCCACCGCCACCTGGGCGACGATTGCCTCGTCCACCACCAGCTCCACCGGGTCCGCCAGCTCCACCGGGTCCGCCGGGTCCACCAAATTGTCGCTCAGGGAACTTGAACTCAGCGCCCTTGAGAGCTTCCATGTCTTCCTTTTGCTTGGCGGTCAATACTTCTTTGAGCTTGGCGTCTCCCTCTTCTCGCATCTTGGTCATCTTTTCGCGAGCATCTTGATTGAAACCACCTTGGAACAGCTCACGCATCTTCTCGCCGTTAGCCTTGTTGATTTCAGCCATCTTGGCCTTTTGATCTTCGGTGATTCCAAGCCTGGTAGCGACGAGTTTGCTGGTCAAGGACTGGACGTTGCTGCGTTGGATCATCAGCCCTACCAAGCGATCGAGTTGCTTGGGATCGAGAATCCCCTCCACTTTGCCCTCGTTTTCCTCGGCAGCCTTTTGCATCTTTTCCATCATCGCTTGCATGTCTTGCGGATTGGGAGGCGTCCCGGGTTGTCCGCCACCTTGGGGCCGCATGTTTCGCATCGCCGCCATCGCCGCCTTGCCCAATTCCTCAAGCTCAGCGACTTGGTCTTCGTCGAGTTTGAGCTCTTCGCGAACTTCCTTCATACCAAGTAGGCCGGTCACTCCGCCGCCCATCATGCCGCCGCCCATACCACCCATCCAGCCGCCACCCTGGCCACGCCCGCCGCCAGCGCCAGGCCCTTGGGCCATCGCACCGACGCTCAGAGCGCCAACCAACCCTACAGATAGAACAAATCTCGTCATAAGTTTTTTCA
>CAILTZ010000513.1 GCA_903837255.1 uncultured Pirellula sp.
ACCCTGCTTTCTGCTATCCGGCTGATCGATGAAACCATCGTCAAAATGAAACACAGCGTGCAAAGCCGCATTCTCTTAGAAGTTGCACTCGTGGAAACCTGCAACCTCGCCGACTTGCAAGCTATCTCCGATGTAGTTCAAGGCATATCCCAAAACCTCAACCCAAACGTCGCACCTAAACGACCGGAATTGGCACCCTCGGCTCCTTCACCACCATCGCCACTCACGAGCGATGCCTCGAGCGTTGACCTAAAAAAAAAAGAGCCGCTGAGTCCTAGCCCCGGACCATCACCCGCTGCTTTTCCCGATCCGAGTGCGGATCTACCACAGACCACTCCGACATCGCAAAATGAGGATATCCTCTCCAACGACGCCAGTCCAACTGGGCTTGCCGAGGAAACCCCAAGCCAACCAATCGCACCCACCGAACCGCGCGAGCAACTCGCCCAGGTCGCTCTGGGCTCCGAAGGACTTGCTCGGCAATTGGCCACCCTGGCCCTCGAAGTCATCGAGCACCCTGAAAACCTCTGGGAAGTCCGCCTCGCAAAAGAAGCCCAACTGACCTTCTCGAAATTCTCTAGCCCAGAGAACTCAAAAAAGCTTTGCGATGGACTCAAACTAGTCACCGGACGCGACATTCAACTGCGCTTTGTCCTGACCGAAAAACCGATGCCTCATCAAGCCGGTACCAGCCTCCCGGAACCCACACAAATCCAAAAGGCTTCCCAACCCCAACGCATTCGCGAAATGATGGCCAATCCAATCATCAAGCGATTCATCGAAGTCCTCGGAGGAGAAGTCGTCAAAGTCGACGATCCATAGCACGCTATCATCGGTCTTTGCTAAGTCGAATACCCAGCGAACATCGCTTGAACGATCCTCTGCGCATCGAAATTCGGACCATCAAAGGTCTCTACCCATTTTCCGTTGGACATCACTCCGATGCGATCGCAAAGACCGATGAGCTCCTCGAGGTCGCTGCTGACGACCAAGATCCCTTTGCCTTCTCGAGCCATTTTACGGATGACTTCGTAAACCAACTCCTTGGCAGCCATGTCGATCCCTCGCGTCGGTTCATCCAAGAGCAAAACGCTGGCACCGCGATGAAGCCATTTGGCCAGTACCACCTTCTGCTGATTGCCACCACTGAGCGTTCCAACCGATTGGTCGGTTGACTCGCAGCGAATCGCCAATTCCTGCCGATAATGCTCGGCCACCTCTCGAGCCTTGCTCGCCCTATACAAACTCGCTACGCCCAGAGGTGCAAGATCCAGCATGGGCAGCTGGATGTTCGACGAGATCGATTCGGTCAGCAACAGTCCGTCGGCTTTGCGATCCTCGCTGATCATCACCACCCCGGCTCGGACGGCTTCGTTCGGGGTGCGGAACAAGCCACGCTCGGGGCCGCCTACGAGCCGCAACCAACCCCGAGGCGCACGATCTGCGCCAAAGACCGCTCGCAACAATTCGGTTCTACCGGAACCGACCAGCCCGGCAATTCCGAGCACCTCTCCACCGCAGAGCGTGAATGAAACGTCCTTCACTCGCGGAGGACTCTCGATATGCCTAACCTCCAATACAGGATCCGCCCGATCCGCCCGATCCGTCCGATCTGTCCGATCTGTCCGATCTGTCCGATCTGTCATTTGGGCGACCATATCGCTTTGTCGCAATTGGCCGCGATTCCAAGTTCCCTGGAGTTTGCCGTCGCGAAGGATCGAGATTCGATCCGCGATTGTCTGGACCTCTGCGAGCCTGTGGCTGATGTACAGGATAGCAACCCCCTTGCTTTTCCAGCCGTCGATCTTTCTGAACAGCAACTCCGATTCCGGGGCACTCAAGGCTGCGGTTGGCTCGTCGAGAATCAAAACTCGCATCGACTGCCAGGTATTCGCGGCGATTTCGAGCATCTGCTTTTGGCCGACTCCCAGCAAACAGGCTGGACTATCGGGCGATAGCTGATCGAGCCCTAGCTCCGAAAGAATCTCCTTCGCACGCCTTCGCATCGCCCGTCGATCGAGGATGCCGTAGCGGTTGGGGAACTCGGACAAGAAGAGATTTTCGGCCAAGCTGAGAGTTGGTAGGACATTGAGTTCCTGCTGAACGATTTGGACCCCGGCCAGCTGGGCTTGGCGTTTCGTATTTGGCGTATATTCTTTTCCTGCGAGGAACATCTCGCCATGGGTGGGCTGGATCATTCCCGCAATCATTTTGCAGAGGGTACTTTTGCCCGCACCGTTGGCACCTAACAAAGCATGGACTTGGCCAGCCTCGAATTCCAGGCTGACGCTATCGACGGCTCGCGTTGCAAAGTCTTTCGTCAGTGTGTCGAGTTTGAGCACGCCCAAGATCCGTTACTTGTTGAGACGCTCGGCGGTGATCAAGTCGACGGGGGTTTCGCGGTCCAGGAGCTTGGTGTTTGGATCCTGCACGAGTTTCATCGCATACTCGATCCCAAAAACGGCGAGTTGATCACCGTGCTGATCGGCAGTCGCGAGCATGGTGCCCTGACGAATAGCGTCTTGGGCCGCAGAGATATTGTCGAAGCCGACGACTTGCACATCGTTGGATTTGTTGGCCGCTTTCAAGGCGGCCAATGCTCCCAAGGCCATCGAGTCGTTGGCGGCAAGAATCGCCTTAAGATCGGCGTGGGAATTGAGCATCGACGCAGCGATCGTGTTGGCTTGGTTGGTCTCCCAATTGGCACTCTGGCTATCAACGATCTGGAGCTGGGCATCTTTCATCGCTTGTTCGAATCCTAGACGACGTTGGGTTCCGTTGAAACTCGTGCGGATCCCCTCCAACACAGCGACCTTGTCGCCTGCATGCAGGAACTTGGCCAGATGATCTCCGACGGCTTTGGCGCCGAGCAAGTTGTTTGGGCCTACAAATGGGACAGACAGATTCTCGGCTTTGAGGACTTCGTCATCGAGTTTGTTGTCGATGTTGACGACCACGACCCCAGCTTGCTTGGCCCTGCGCAGGACTGGCACGAGGGCTTTGGAATCCGCTGGTGCAATGACGATCGCCTGCACCTTGGCAGCGATCATCTCATCGACAATGGCCGCTTGCCTAGCCAGATCTCGTTCGTCTTTGATGCCATTGACGACCAGTTCGTACTGATCGGAGTTCTGAGCCTGGTGCTTTTTGGCTCCTTCGGCCATGGTCGAGAAAAACTCGTTTGCGAGAGATTTCATCACCAGCGCGATCTTGGGTTTTTCGGCTGCCCTGTCCGCTTGGGTGACCTGCCCAGTTGTGGCGGTGGAAGTTGGTTTTCGGTTATCGCATCCAACGAGCCCTACTACTGGCAGAGCAAGCATCGACGCGATGAACAAGAGCTTCAACGCAATTGATTTCGCTGCGAGCGGTTTTACTGCAAGCGGTTTAACCGCAAGCTGTTTTATGGTGGAGAGATTCATGTGGAAACGAATGGGATAGAGGGTAAAAGGTTCTCGCCGACAGATGTTCATTGTATCCATCGGGTCGAGGGATCGAAACACGTTCCGAGTTGCTTGCATGGCATTCTCCCTTTGCGTCCTTGGCGACTTTGCGGCGAGACTCTCGGATCCCCGGCAGCTACCAGGGCTCTTTATCAGCGAATATTAGCGTCTATTAGCGGTTTAAATCCGGGACCGCTGATGGACGCTGATGGACCGCTGATGGAAGAACCAAGCAGCAGATAGTGGATCTTGCTAAAGATCCCTTCCTTTTCCCTTTGCGCCCTTTGCGACTTTGCGGTGAGACTCTCGGATCCCGAGAACAAGCTGGCTTTGATCAACTTGCTCAACGCGATCCTCAAGCTACCGGTGCCAATCGTCGATGTGACGAGAGAAAACCCGTACAACTTGCAGGATTTCCAAAACGACAAGCTGTCGATCCTCGATATTCGAGCCGTCGAACAGCGGGGTGCGATCTACGACGTCGAGATGCAGTTGTCGACGCATTCAGGACGCGTCAAGCGGATCGTTTTCTACGGATGTGAATCACACGCTCGAGCTTGGGTGGTATAATCTCCAGGAGAGTAAGCTTGAAACCGCTAGCCTGCTGGACCGTTGGCTGTATTGGTTGCTGCACGCCCACCAGTACGATGCACAGACGCTTGGGAGTTTGTTCTCCGAGCCAGAGTTTCAGAAGGCAACCGACTCGATTGATCGGATTGCCAAGAAGACCGAGGACAAAGCCATGTACGACACACGTGAAAAAACCATCCGCGACCAGCAATGGATCCTGAACGCCGCTCGCCGCGAAGGCCGCGAGGAAGGCGAGATCAAGCTGATCCAAACACTGCAGGAGATCCTCGGTGGTACCGTGAGTGATGCTGCAGTTTTTCAGGGTAGGTCGCTTGAGCAACTGCGTGCGATGACCGAAGAACTTCGTAAAAAGATTCAACGACGGACATAGCGATGAGTGAGAGTGGAGGCATGAACGTTAACCGCCTGACCGTCGGTGGCCAAACCGTGGCCACCGACGTCAAAGGAAACATCACCACCCTCCCGGTCAACCTCCGTCCCGCCGGTGCCACCACCGCG
>CAILTZ010000514.1 GCA_903837255.1 uncultured Pirellula sp.
AACGATTCCAGGTCGCTTGTCGGTCGCTTGCATTCCTTCAGGAACGAGAAGATAGGCGTCTAGGGCGACTTGTGGTTCGAGCTCGAAGCGTACTCGTCGTCGGCAGGGGTTGGAGGTGTTTCGAGCCAATGGAGCACTTCGGCGATGTGGTTCGATTACGATCGCGATGGCAAGCTCGATTTGATGGTCGGCAACTACGTCGCATGGAATCGCGAGATCGATTTGTCACTAGCCTCGACCTTGGTAGGCATGGAAAGATCCTACGGACAGCCCACCAACTTTGACGGTGTCCACATGTACCTCTACCACAACCAGGGGGATGGCAAGTTCAAGGAGGTTGGCAAAGAGGCGGGTCTGCATGTGGTCAATCCAGCCACAGGAGTTCCTGAAGCCAAGACTCTCGGAATCGCCCTGCTGGATGCTAACCACGACGGGTGGATGGACGTGTGCGTGGCAAACGACACGGTCAAGAATTATCTGTTTGTCAATAAGCAAGATGGTACGTTTGAGGACCAAGGGATCGTCATGGGTGTGGCGCTGACACGCGACGGACAGGCCACCGGGGCGATGGGGATCGACTGCGGTAGTTTTCGAAACGACGACTGCTGTGGAATCGTTATCGGAAACTTTGCCAACGAACAATCGAGTTTGTACTTGAGCGATGGGCTCAAGCCCAGCTTTACCGATGTGGCCCCGACGACTGGATTCGGCCCCCAAACGCGGATCAAGCTGACGTTCGGGACATTGTTTGCCGACATGGATCTTGACGGTCGCTTGGATATCCTCTGTTCGAACGGTCACTTGGAACCAGAGATTCAAAAAGTATTCCCGACGCAGCAGTACCAGCAGCCTAGCCAGTTGTTTTGGAACGCTGGAAAAAAGCAACCCACCCAGTTTTACGCTTTGGATGCTGAAAAAACGGGAGCGGATTTTCAAAAGCCGATGGTCGGACGCAGCGTCACGGTTGCAGACATCGATGGCGATGGGGATTTGGATGTGTTGCTAGTAGCCAACGGAGGCAAGGCCAGGCTGCTTCGCAACGATCAGAAACTTGGAAACCATTGGCTGCGTGTGCAGCTTAGGGACAAGGCCAATACGGGGGCACTGGGAGCCACGATCGTGTTGGATTTTGGGAGCGATGAAAAGATGGTGCGAACGATTTCAACGACGCGCAGTTATCTTTCGCAAACAGAAAGGACAGCCACCTTTGGACTAGGAAATCGCGAGCCCAAGGAGATGACGATTCGCTGGCCGGATGGCTCTGAGCAAAAGGTGCCCATCGATAATCTCGATCGCGAGATGCTCGTCGAGCAGGGAGCCTAGAGGCACGCTTAGGATGTTAGAAGTCTGCGTCGATACGCTCCAAGCTGTTGGTCTGGCCATCGAGTCCGGAGCGCAGAGGATTGAGCTCAGCGAGGACTTGAGCGTCGGGGGCGTAACGCCATCAGCGGAGTTGATCAAGTCGGCGAGGCGTCAGTGCTCCGAGGCGCTCATTGTTTTGGTCCGCAGTCGCGCTGGGGACTTTCATTACAGCAGCGATGAGCTTGAGCAAATGCTGATGCAGGCTCGCCGAGCCATCGAGCTTGGGGCCGATGGCGTTGCGGTCGGTGCGTGCCATCCTGATCGCTCTCTGGATTGGGATTTCATGGCTCGGGTGCAATCCGTTGTTAAAAAAGCGTCTGAAGCGGCCTGTTTGGTGGTGCATCGAGTGTTTGATCAAGTACCCGAGCCGATTGCAGCGATCGAGAGATTGATCGAGCTTGGGTATGAACGCATTTTAACAAGCGGTGGGGCGGATAATGCAGCAGATTCGCTAGAAGTTTTGCGCCAATGGCAATCTGTTGCAAAAGATCGTCTAGAGATCTTGCCGGCAGGAGGCATCCATGCGGGCAATGCGCACAGGATATTGCACACGACGGGTTGTCGGCAATTGCATGGATCGTTTACCAAGACGGGTCGGGGGGAGTCTAGTCCGATGCCAAATGGCCAGGAGATCGCCGAGGTTCGACAGATCTTGGATGCATACTTGATGTCAGCGCAGGGAGGATAGTCCGTAGGGAGTCAACTTGGGTGAACTCTGGGCTATCGCTTTGTGTGCTTTGCGACTTGGCGAGAGATCACTGCTTGAGAAGCTCGTTGATTTTGTCCTCGATCTGTTTGTTTTCGGCAGCGACTTGATTGAGGTTCTTGCCTTCGGGGATGCCAGGCCGGGTGTGTTTGGTGATGGTTAGCCAGCTGAGTTTGAGATTGTTTTGTTTGTTGGCGATCAGGTCGACGAGTTCAGCCCCGCGAGGATGTTTTGGGAGTCCGTTGGCATCCAAGGCTAGGCCCCAGTGGTCAGCCAGTGGTTTGGCGACGATCGCTTGGCCGGTAGCGTTAGGGTGAACACCGTCGGAGGCCAGGGTAAAGCTAGGGTTGGTTTTTCGGGCTTCGATGACGGCTGATTTCATAGCTCCGTGGACATCGAGCACCTTCCAACCGCGGGCGCGTTGTTCCAAGAGCCATAGCGAGTAGGCTTCAAGGACATCATCGTATTTCGCGTAGGGTTGGCGGTATTCATCGAGGCCTTCGGGTAGGAGTCGATCACCGATGGGGAGAGCATCGAAGAAAGCTGGGGTCAGGTGGATGATCATTGCGCCAGTTTTTTCGACTTCGGAGTGGAGGCGTTCGATGCCTGATTTGAATTTGTCGAAGCGGTCTTGGCTCAGAGGGTAGTACATACCGCAGTTCATACCGTAGCAGGCCACCACGATATCGGGTTTGGTTTCGGCCAGGACACGAGCCAGTCGTTCGTGTAGATCGGGGCGGGGAAATGCGCCGCCGGCGTGGCCTGGTTCGGAAAGTCCGCTGACGGTTTCGCTTGGAAGTCCCAGGTTAAGGAATTCGGGGATAGGTTGGTTGGGGTATTCGAGGCGCAGGGCGGTTTCGAGGATCGCGATGTATCGGCCTGCGTGGGTGATGCTATCTCCTAGAAAGACGATCCGTTTGGCGGCTGGGGCTTTCGCGGATTTGAGATTGGTGGTGGGTTTGGGTTCTTGAGCGATGGCAGAGAGGCTCGAGCCGATTGCTAGCAAGCAGACCGAGAAGAGGCAGCACAGTGAGACGGTTGCGTGAAGCGTAAGGGAAGTAAGACGAAGGATTTGCGTGGGGAGGATTTTAGTTAACTGGAGGCAGGGAGTCATAGTAGAGAGGTTGAATCGTAGAGAGGTTGAATCGGGTGGTACGTGAAGAGAGAGAGAGGAAGAGGATGGAGCTAGAGCCTAGGGTCATTAGACCCAACCGCCGCCCCAAATGCTAGCACTCCGGGGCCCACGCTTTTGGTGCCAGGCACCAATGGCGGCTTCTTCCACTTCAAAAATCAACGATCATCACTCGACAATCTTCGATCCATCCCTCGAAAAAACTAGGGGACAGTCCCTCAACTCGCCATCTGTCTTTGCGTCTTTGCGTCTTTGCGTGAGACCCAAGGATCCCCGGGGCGGCGAGGGA
>CAILTZ010000515.1 GCA_903837255.1 uncultured Pirellula sp.
CGCATGCCTACCATCAGCGGATATCGACGCCGCGGTTACACTCCCGAATCGATCCGTCATTTCTGCGAAACGATCGGTGTGGCTCGCTTCAACGGTGTGATCGATGTGCTTGTCCTCGAAAACTCCGTCAGAGACCACTTAAACAAAATCGCTTCTCGATACATGGCGATTCTCGATCCGGTCAAAGTCACCTTGACGAACTATCCGGACAACCAAATCGAAGAGCTTGATGCGGTCAACAATCCCGAAGACCCGGCAGCCGGCAATCGCAAGATTCCGTTCTCCAAAACCCTCTTCATCGAACGGGAGGATTTCCTGGAGAATGCACCTTCGAAATTCTTCCGGCTCAAACCAGGAGGCGAAGTCCGCCTGCGTTATGCGTACATCATCAAATGCGACGAGGTGATCAAAGATGCTTCGGGCAAGGTTGTCGAACTTAAGTGTTCCTACGATCCCGAGACCAAAAGCGGGACGGGTCCAGCAGCCGAGCGAAAAGTCAAAGGGACGATCCACTGGATCAGCGCCTCGACGGGCCACTGCGCCGAGGTCAGACTCTACGACCGATTGTTCCTCTCAGAATCCCCCGAGGAATCGCCTGAGGACAAAACATTCTTGGACAACATCAACCCCAATAGCAAGACGATTTTGCACGCAGTCGTCGAGCCGGCGTTGGCCCAGATCCAACCCGGGAGTCGCGTTCAATTCGAACGAAACGGTTACTACTTTGCCGATGAGATCGACTCCAAACCCGGTGCACCGGTCTTTAACCGCATCGTCACACTCAAAGACACTTGGGCGAAAATCTCTGCCAAGCCTTAGCCGACAGGCTAGGGCAAGCGTTTGAGATTCAATTCATAAAACCACAGATCGTCGTTGGGGACATCCAGACGAATCGACTCGGCATGGGCCTTGGCGTCGAAGATAAAATGAGCCGATCCGGAGTCGAACCAAGCGAACTTCTTGTGCCAACGGATTGCGAAAGTATCGTAGTGCATCAGCTCTAAATCTGCCTTGAGCTCCGGATACGGTAGCAATTGCAACTGCAGCTTGCCATCGACCAAACTGACCTGGGCATCGCCATACATAGCGCAGCGGTAATTACCGACGTAGCTCTCGAGCGGGTGGCTGGGTTGGTCCATCTGAACAAGCGACTTGGTCGCTCTTTGAATTCGATTTTCGAAATCCTCGCGGCTCCTTCGAAATTGATCCAGTGCCTCTTGGCTCCAATTGCGCTCGGGAGCGTTGAGGAAACGATCGACGACTTGGTGGACGACTGCATCACCGATTGGGGTCATGCTATTGGTTAGCACCACGACTCCAAAGCGGTGCCCTGGGATCATCAACTGCTCGGAGTACATACCGTCGTAGCCCCCACCATGTCCCACGAGTTTGACCCCGTAGTAGTCGGCCAGCGACCAGCCCAGTCCGTACGATCGGAAATGGGTTGCGGGGATTCGCTGAGAGCGGTTTCTCGACACGGGTATGATCGAGTGGGGTTGCATGGTTTCATAAATCCGAGCTCGGCTAACAATCACCCTACCTTGGGCGTCCTCCCCCTCTCGCATTTGAAACTGCATCCAGCGCGCCATGTCCGACGCGTTCGAAATGA
>CAILTZ010000516.1 GCA_903837255.1 uncultured Pirellula sp.
CCGCTCTGCCGTCAGATTCTGCGGGGGAAGGCGAGCGGATGACGGGATGAGTTGCTCTGCCATCTGAGATATCTCCGTAAGGGAACGTATCCTCGGACAATCAATCCATCGCTTCGAGGGATGAACACTTCAGTTTCCCATGTTTCCCTCTCGTCTTCACCTGACCAGCGAAATTCGTGTCACGGGTGACCGGACTCGGGAAATTCTTAGAAAATTGAATGATTCGGACAATGCGGACCAATTGTTTCGCACTCGCGTATTAAAAAAGCGACGTAGCCAAATGGACACGTCGCTCTCTCAATTTGTCGCAGCGGTCGATTTCTAGCAAAGACTGAAATCGCAACCGCAACCGATTTTCTTCAAAGCAGGCTCGCAGCCACCAGGGCGGGTTAAACAGGAACCCTTCCCAGCAGCATAACGATTACTTCTTGGCGGCGGGAACAACCCAGACCTTAATTTCGGTCTTCACATCACCATGAAGATGAATTTTGACGGTGTACATCCCGAGTTCTTTGATTGGGCCGTCCAACTTGACGTTGTCGGCTTCCACCTGGTAGCCAGCGGTCTTAAGTGCCTTGCTGATATCGCCACCCATGATCGAACCGTAAAGATGACCTTCTTCGTTGGCGATTGCCTCGAGCGTCACACTGTATTTTGCAATGGCCTCGGCTCGTTTTTGCAAAGCAATCATCTTCTGCTTCTGCAATTCCACCAGGTTTTCCTGATGACGCTTCACCATTCGCTTGTTAATTTCGGTAGCGACGGTGGCCAGACCGTTGGGCATGAGATAATTACGAGCGTATCCCGGTTTCACTCGAACGATATCGCCCGTGTTGCCCAGGTGCTCAACGTTAGCAGCGAGCAAGAGTTCAACTTGTCGAGTAATTCGGGGACGACCAGAAGCAGAATGTGTACTACGAGCCATGATTTTCAATTCCGTCGCGATGACTTACTTGTTTTAAATCGTCTTCACTGCCAGGAAATCCGATCCCCGGCGCCTGTTTGAGCTGGGCTCAAAGGATACCCAACTTAATCCATGTGTTGACCAGGAACAACTCCCGGATATTTTTCTCGTCGATGGTGGCGTTCCACCGGAACAGCCCATCAACCCAATCGTAATCCCATGATCAGAACGGGATTTCGTCACCCTGGGACCCTGACGACGGATGATCATCAAAATTTGGGGTATAATTGCCACCCGAGTCACCCGGTTCATGATCCGACTCAGGTGCCGCACTTCTTGGTTGACTCGCACCTTGACTTCGGCCACCGCCGCCACCACCGCCACCGCCCGGATTATCACCTTTACCACCAAGCATCGTCATGTTTTCACCAACGACACGCAGTTTACTTCGTTTTTGCCCGCTTTCACGGTCATCCCACGTATCGAGTTGCAACCGCCCCTCGATCAGCACCGGACGTCCTTTTGCGAGGTATTCACCGGCGATTTCCGCAGTTCGACCCCAGAGGGTGACATCCACAAACGTGGTTTCGTCTTTCCACTGATTTGACTGTTTGTCCATCCAGCGTCGATTGACTGCCAATCCGATTTCCGTCACAGCCGTACCGCCGGTAGTGTATTTGACTTGAGGGTCACGCGTCAAATTTCCTACAAGAATCACTTTGTTAAAACTTGCCATTGATCAAACTCCTCTCGTCAAATGTATCCAGCAACGCTTTTACGCTCTCGATAATAGGGACCGCAAATTTTGATCGCCAGCCACTTCAAGTCGAGATCAGCAAACTTCCAACGATTAAATCTCTTCGCCACCCTCTTCTGCTTCAACAGGGCGATCGCTGCGGCTTTCACGATCGGCTTTTTGTTCTGGGCTATGGATTGCACCGTCATGTTGAGTCAACGCATCAACCATCGCATCAAAGATGACTTTGGGATGTCGCAGCACCAACTGACGCATCACGGCATCATTGAGCTTACTCAATCGGTTCAATTCGGTCATGCTACCGCCATCCATCGTGAAGCAGGCAAGGTAATACAGACCCTTGCGCTGACCTTCGATTGGATAGCAAAGCTTTCCTTCTTGCCAGGGACGCGAGGCGACAACCTTGGCTCCCACTCGTTCCAGCATACCAAGAACCGCTTGCTGCGTCCCTTCGGGGTCGGCCGCATATCGGTTGCTGTCAACCAGGAACATCCCCTCGTACATGTACTCGGTCAAAATACTCTCCCCAAGATCTTTAATCATTTCTCGCGCTGATTCATCACACGAGAGATGAAACCCACGTCCGCCTGATACGTTTTGCTGAATTTTCGCAGAGATGAAACACATCGCCGCAACAACTGGATTCCGACCTGCGTCAACTCGGGCACTCGATCTCGAATGCCGTTTACTTCTTTTTGCCTTCGCCCTGTCCGTCTTTAGGATGTCCGTCTTTAGGATGTCCGTCTTTAGGATGTCCGTCTTTAGGATGTCCGTCTTTAGGATCC
>CAILTZ010000517.1 GCA_903837255.1 uncultured Pirellula sp.
CATCGGACGGCAAATGGCATGAGATCACGCAAGCTAGGTTCAGCCACGATCCGACGGGCAAAGACGATCGGCTGGATCGAACAATGGGGGTCGAGGCGAACCAATTTTTCTTGCGGCATGGTGGCTTTCTAGACGGGTCGCTCGATTATGGGACGCCCATGGATCGTCAACCCAACAGCGAGCCACCGGCTGACCTAGATGCTCTGATCAAGAAACCCTAAATCGCCAAACTTCAGCTTTGCACCTCAAAGAACTTTTCGAAGACAGCCACGCCGATGTCATTGAGCTTGGACTGAAAATCATCGATGAACTCATGCAGACCGTTGTCCATGACTTCTTCGATGTCCAAGAACTCCAGTTCGGCTCTCAATCGTCCCAGCAATTGTTCGGGGCGATTGCTATAGTTGCCTTGGGTACCCCCGGTGATCTGAAGCAGAGACTTTTCAGCAAGCGAGATGCAGAAACTCACAGCGCGCGGGAAATCCCGGTCTAGCAATAGAAATGCCGCGACGAGATTCGGGGAAAGCCGTCCGAATTTTCGGCGATACATTTCCAAAGCGCTGGCGCTTTTGAGAAGCATCCCCCACTGGCTGATATCCAGCGAAGTGCCAATATCGTTGACGCTAGGCAGAAGCAAAAAATACTTCACATCCAAGATCCGCGAAGTCTTGTCGGCTCTTTCGAGCATCGCTCCGAGCCGACCAAAATTCCAAGCCTCCCCGTGCGACATCGTCCCGCTGACGACCCCTTCAATCAGATAGCCAAACTGTCGAACTCGAGAGAAGAATTCAAAAGGTGACTCGACCGCCTGGGAGTCGTTCCTGCTGTCCCTGACAAATAGATAAAACTTGTTGAGCTCTTCCCAAATCGGACTGCTGAGCATCTCGCGGCTCTGGCGAGCGTTCTCGCGGGCATACTGCAAGCACGATAGGATCGAATTGGAGTTGGTTTCGTCGAACGTCAGAAAACGGATGACATCTTCCTGTGAGACCTTGGGATAATTGGCAAAGAAACCTTCTTGATCACCCGTCGTGTAGATCAACGCCTCCCACTGGTGGTCAATTTGGTCGCCGAGTCCGAGCGTTAGGTTCAAGGTAACGTCGATGAATCTAGCAACGTTCTCCGCACGTTCGGTGTAACGCCGCATCCAGAAAATCGAGTCAGCTACGCGCGATAGCATGGTGAGGAGTTTCTCCGCCGCAAGGCAATAGGTGCATGATGGATCGGTGGATCGATTTTCGAAAGGATCAGCATGTTCGCATCACCCAAGTGTCCTTGCTGCCACCCCCTTGGGAGGAGTTGACCACCAAGGAACCTTTGACCAAAGCGACCCTGGTCAAGCCGCCCGGTACGATGTAAATATCCTCACCGTAGAGAATGTAAGGCCTCAGGTCGACGTGGCGGCCTTCGAGTACATCGCCACAAAGCGTCGGAACGGTCGATAGGGCTAGCATCGGCTGAGCGACGTAGTTGCGCGGATTGCTCAGAATCTGTTCTTTGCACGTAGATAGCTGCTCCTTGGTGGCTCTAGGTCCAAGAACGATTCCGTATCCCCCGGATTCATTGGCAGGTTTGACCACCAGTTCATCTATATGGTCCAGTACGTATTGCCGCTGCTCGGGGTCGGCACACATGTATGTAGGCACATTGGGCAGAATGATCGACTCACCCAAATAGTATTCGATCATCTTTGGAACATAAGCGTAAACGGCTTTGTCGTCGGCTACGCCTGTCCCAGGTGCGTTGACCAAGGCTACTTTGCCATTCCTGTAGACATCCATCAAGCCTGGTACGCCGAGAGTTGAATCGGGCCGCAGGACGCTCGGATCGAGGAAATCGTCATCGATCCTGCGGTAGATGACATCGACCCGCTTGAGCCCCCTGGTGGTTCGCATCCACACGTATCCGTCGTTTACCACCAAGTCGGGGCCTTGGACCAATTCGACCCCCATATGCTGGGCAAGGAAACAATGCTCAAAGTAAGCCGAATTGTAGACGCCTGGTGTGAGCACCACGACATTGGGGTCTCTTGCCGACGGGGGCGCTACATACTGCAGCATCTTGAGCAGTTGCTCAGGATAGGTCTCGACGGGAAGAATGTTGCGCCCCTCGAAAAGCTGCGGAAACGTCCGCTTCATGACTTCGCGGTTCTCGATCACGTAAGACACACCTGATGGGCATCGCAAGTTGTCTTCGAGGACATAGATCTGACCATCACCCCCGCGTACCAAGTCCGTACCGGTGATGTGACACCAGATCCCCTTGGATGGATTCATCCCATGGAGCTGTTTAAGGTAGCCTTTGCTCGATGAGATCATGTACTCAGGCATCACACCCTGGCGAATGATGTTCTGGTCGTGGTACATGTCATCGATAAACATGTTCAGAGCGCGGATACGCTGTTTGAGCCCGGCTTCGATCATTCTCCACTCATGTTCGTGAATGACACGAGGGATCAGATCGAATGGCCAGACCTTTTCCGTTCCAGCTGCATGGCCATAAACATTGAAGGTGATCCCCATGTTGAGCAACTCATGGTCGGCCGCTCGCTGGCGTTTCTGAAGTTCCCCGAGGGGCAGGGCCGAGAGCCTGTCGGCCAGAAATTCCACTCCCTGTCGCGGCAATCCGTCATGAGCGAACATCTCGTCAAACCATCCGCAGGAGTCGTAACTCGATACGAGATTAGGGCGCTGGCCCCCACCACCCCCTCCGGTGCTATTCTGTTGCATACGCAAAGCCCTTTGCCCAAAAACCGCTTGCCCAAATATACAGATTGCCCAAATATACCGCTTAGTAGATGCCCCTTGCCCGGTTCGTCAGCAGATCCACGTACAGGCCGACCTGATAAAAGCTGGCCAAACCATGCTTGAATCCTAAAGCAGGAAAAAAACTAATTCTAACAATCGAAGTGGAGCAAATGATGCGCCAAAGAGGCTAAGGGCTGCTTATGCAAGACGGAACGATCCGTGGGCGATCAAGCCGTCCGGACGCCCATCGATTGCTTGATCGAGTTGAGCAACTCGACGGCATGTTGGATTTCGGATTTCTGTCGAGCGGGTTCTTGGGGGATTTCCCGCTCGATGGTCAAAGGGCCGGTGTAACCAATATCCTTCAACGTTTGGAGGTACAGGGGGATATTGACCTGGCCTTTTCCCAAGGGGACTTCGGCTCCCCAGGTCTTGCCGGGTTGATCGCTCCAGGTGGCATCTTTGCAGTGAACACTCCGCACGTATTTGCCAACCTTGGAAAGTGCCTCGATGGGTTCCCCCATGCCGTAGAGAATCATGTTCGCAGGATCGAAATTGATGAAGAGGTTGGAGCGCTGGGTATCGCCAATGAACTGCAGTAAGGAATCGGCGGATTCTTGGCCGGTCTCCAAATGGATCGCTTGTTCGTTCTTTGCAGCATGGTCGCATAGATTGCGAGTTACCTCGACGACATCGGCATAGTCTTTGCTTTTGGTGTCGTGCGGTACTACACCGATGTGCAAGCCCACCACGTCACATCCAAGGAGCCTTGCAAAGTCCGCAATCTCCTTCATTTCTTTGAGACGAGCGGCGCGGGTCTCGGTCGGGACCAAGCCGATGGTTCGTTCGACGGTAGGGATATCCGCATAACTTTCACCTTCGAATCCGCCAAAGACGCAAGTCAGTTCGATGCCGTAGTCGTCGAGTTTCTTCAGGAAGGCTTCGGCTGCCGAAGGGGTGCGCCCGGATGCATGAGGGGTGTGAAGTTGAATCGAAGGGATACCCAATTCGCGGGCGACATCCAGATGAACTCCAAGTCCAGCATCGATGCTAGTGAAAACGCCGATGGACCAAGGTGCTAACGGCATGGACGAAACCTTTCAAGAACAGACAACAAAAAGAGATGAAACTCTGAATAGGAATATTTGGTTTTACAGCATTCGCGAGCGAGCCATCGCGTCCTCGGCCATGCGAATATAACTCGTATCGCCCGTGCCGGCGTAGGCCCTCTGATAGGTCACGCTCAGGAGCGTAAAGTTGAACCCTTCGGTGGGCTCGATTTGGCAAGCCTTCTCGGCGTGCGCTACGGCCCTTTCGTGCTCGCCAAGGCTTGTGAAGATCCTGGCCAAAGTCAGGTGACTCAAAACGTGTTCGGGGGACTCTTCAAGAATCCCCAGCAAGATGTCTCGAGCCTCTTGGTCTTGGCCAGCGTCCTTGAGCTTCTCGGCTTGATTAAATCGTTCGTTGACGGTGCTCATGCGGCCCTTTGATGATCGATGCTTGAGGATGTAAGGAAATTAGAACCGGGTGCCTAGCGGCACCCGTAGATAGCGTCGCAATTGTAGCGTCATTGGAACCGGTTTGGGAATCAGATTCAAGCCATATCGGGGGCATTGGCTATGGCAGTTCGGCCCCGAGACGTTAATATTTTCCGATTGAAAGGGCCGTTTGGTAGCCCGCGATTCCGGACTGGACTCAACGTCGGATTCCCCATGCAAATTTGGCCAGCAATCGATCTTTTAGGTGGCAAGTGTGTTCGCCTTAGGCAGGGAGACTACTCTCGAAACACCGTCTTCAGCGAACATCCGGGAAAGATCGCCAAGGCGTTCTTCGATTCCGGTGCCCAGCTGCTCCACTGCGTCGATTTGGACGGGGCGAAATCAGGAAGCATCGTCAACGAGCAAGCGATCCGGGAAATCCTCGAGGTCGCCCAGAGCAGGACCGTGCAGCTCGGGGGGGGGGTTCGAAGCCAAGAGTCCATTCGGCGACTCTTTAATCTCGGGCTTTCCCGACTGATCGTCGGTACCGCTGCGCTTAAAGACCCACAGTGGTTCGCATCCATGTGCCGCGAATTCCCAGGCCGATTGGTTTTGGGCTTAGACGCTAAATCGGGCATGGTTGCAACCGACGGCTGGTTGGATGTCTCGAAAATCCCAGCTGCCGATCTGATCCAAGAAGTTGCCAGCCACACCGACCAGTGCGCGGCGGTGGTCTACACCGACATCGATAAGGATGGGATGATGGAAGGTCCCAATTTCCAGAGCTTGGCCCAAATCCAAAAAGCATCCCCCTTCCCGGTGATCGCTTCGGGCGGAGTCACCACGCTCGAGGACCTGAAGAAATTGGCCGAGCAGGGCTCCCATGGAGCGATCATTGGAAGAGCCCTCTACGAAGGCACCATCCGCTTAGAAGACGCCCTCAGAATTAGCTAATCCGATACTCTCGGAAAACATTTTCTGCCAGAGGTAAACGAAGCCTTGTTTCCCCGAATCGTTGCACGCTACACTTAGGGCATAAGTGCTCGTTTGGCACTTAGTGGGAGTGCAGAAATTGCACAGGCGGTCCCGCGTTTTTTCCAACGGAAGATCGCTCCTGACAGCAAGTGGAGCGTCTTAGACAACCTGGAGTTCGTCGAATGAAAAAAGTTGAAGCTGTTGTTCGCCACTTCAAACTTGAAGACGTCAAAAACGCACTGACCGAGCGAGGGATTCAAGGAATGACCGTTACGGAGGTCCGAGGATTCGGACGTCAAAAGGGTCATACGGAGATCTATCGGGGTACCGAGTACGCAGTGGACTTTGTACCCAAGGTCAAGATTGAGGTAGTTTGTTCTGATTCCAATCTTCAGTCGGTCATCGAAACGGTCATCAAGACAGCGCAGACAGGGCAGATCGGAGACGGAAAGATCTTCGTATCTGACCTGGAAAATGCGATTCGTATCCGCACGGGGGAGCAGGGAGAGGACGCTCTGTAACGAACGTTCTCAAACCTTTGCATTCAACGAATAAGACTTGTCCTCTCTTCATCCCCAGGTCATCGAGTCGAGGCTACATCTCGCCGAAGCGCGGCTCAAATCGGAGAATTTGCATTCGGCCGGAAATACCGGTCCACAGGTCTGTCTCGCTTGGGCGGATTCTGTCGACGCGATCGTGCGTCGATTGATCTGCGTGGCTTGCGAGGAAGAAG
>CAILTZ010000518.1 GCA_903837255.1 uncultured Pirellula sp.
CTTAAAGAGCATCGCCTCGCTAGCTGCCAATCGCATGATGTCTTCCATGTTGTCATCCACGCTCTGGATGAAACATGCGGAAGCTTGAGGGAACTCGTAAGGGTTCTCGGGTTGCTCGAGCTCTCCACGCTCGACGTTGTAGTGCCAGTTGCACTTGGTACCTACCACGTTGTACTGCTGGAACAAACCTACGTTAAACCAAACCGGCGAGTTGAACGAACCGTACTGATGTAGGCACAGCCAAGTCAAATCACGGTAGAAGCGCTCGGCGTCAGCCGGTTGGTCGAAATAGCCGTCCTGCAAACCCCAGTCGGCGATTGTTCGCGTTACTCGATGGATCAGTTGCTTGACCGAATACTCTCGCTCCTTGGTATTCTTCGGATCGCCGTAAAAGTACTTGCTGACCACAACGTTGGTGGCCAATTGGCTCCAAGTCGAGGGGATCTGGCAGTTGGTCTGCTCGAAAAGGACCTTGCCATTCTCGTCCTTGATCGCCGCGCTGCGGGTCTCCCATTCCACGGTCTCAAACGGATCCGAAACACTCGTGGGACAAAAACGAGATTCGATCCTCAATCCGCTGCGGTTGCCTCGAACCTCTTGGGGCGTTCGAGTTCGAGTTCGACGTTCGCTTCCGATTTCTGCGGTTGCCATGCTTGGAATTGACTCCTGAGGTTGGTGATTTTCGACTAGGGTTTCTTGCAAATAAGCTCTTCTAATGAGCAAGCATCAGGGGATAGGAGTCCTCTGGTGGTTTGGACAAGAAAAGGGGCCCTTTTTGCGCAACGTGGAAAAGACGGTTCCTTGCGACCTCGTTGGGGCATCTTGCCCCTGACTCCTACAAGCTTCCGACGCGCCCGACGGGAGTTGCCTGGTCGCTGTTGGCAATTCTCGACGAGCGTTTCACGCAGGGATATTATCGACTGGAAACACTACCCTTAGTAGTCTTTCCGTCGCAATAGCACTACATGTTGCGTCATGGGGAGGCAGTTTATCGTTTCTAAACGCAAAGTCAAATTTTTTGTTTGGCCTGTCGCAAAGTCTGCTGGAGTCTGGGTTTGAGGATTGGGTAAGAATTGCTACTAGAGCCAAAAATAGCCCATGGAAGCGTTCCTAACCATCGAAGGAACCGTTAGTTAAGAGATTGTGAAGCGGAGCAGTGACTCGTTTGGTCACTCGGGGAAAAATCGGCGAAAAAGATTTTGACCAGCCCCTGCCAAAGGGGGGGATTGTTAGGCAGACAATTGGCGGATTGCGGCTAATGCGTCGATGTCAAGATTCTTGGTGCTGTAAACGTGTCGGGGAACCAACCGATGATGTAGGTGTTTCGGCCATCGACCACGGTGACTTGCTCATGGGCCGTGGGCCTGCCGGTTTGACCGAAGTGTTGAGGAGCGATTGAGATTGAGTGGGTTCCGGCAGGTGCCTCGATTCGCAGGACTTGAATGTTCCTCGGGAGCAGCCCCCAGCAGCGAGTATCGGCCTTCTCGAGGGCTTCCCAAGCCACCCCGGCGGCGTCAAATCCTAGAGACGTTAGGCTATTCGAAGAGGTTTGTTGTTTGACCGTAGCGACGGTGGCTTTTTTGATGACTCGCCGCGCGACGGCCCGGGCGATGAGTTGATTTCGGGCCGCTTGGGAAGTCTCCAGAGCCAGCTGATCGATATCGGCGATCGAAACGGTCGAGCCTATGGGTTGGCGATCGACTGCGACTAGGACACTGTCGATATCCGAGCCTGGGACAACGACTTTGGGAACTTTGATCGGTGCGATCGTTGGAGGGAGTTTATAAGGTCCTACGGCAGAGACGATACGGTCGGCGATGAGCAAAGCGTCGCTGGTGGGTTGCTCGACCGATTCGGTTTTGCAGGGACCGCGGCCCACCATGGCAAAAACATAGATCACCCCGCAGCCGGGTTGGGAATGGACACCTTGGGTCACGCGCTCGATATCCCAGCGGATCGGATCGCATGTAGGTAACAACTGGGCGACTTGGGTGTAACTGCGCAGAGCATCGTCGTAATCGACGTGCGTTTGCTCGCGCAGCATGCCCCGCAGGTAGAAACCGATCGGCAAACCGCAGAACTTATTCGATTTCTCATCGGCGGGTTTTTCACCCCAAAGCCTTTGCATGACGGCATCGTGTTTGTCTTGGATTTGAAGCGTGTAGCTTTCGGCATCGATCCCCTCGTGCATAAGGTTGGCGAGTGCCAGGTAGACACGTATGAGGATCTTCTCGTAGTCTTCTCCTGCGTAGGAAAGAACCGTATCATCGGTCCACATGGAGAGTGTTTTTTCGCTGATCGATTCCTGTTCGAGGTGATCGAATCGGTCCCGGACATCTTTTAATCGCGATTCGGCATCTTTGCAGCGGCCTTCGAGCAGATCGACCACGGCAAGGTCCAGGTTGGTCACATCCCGGTCATGGCGGTGGCTTTTGTGAAGTTTTTCGAGGCGGTCTCGGCAAGCCTCGAGTTGGCCTTCGTAGAACAGTGACCGAGATAGCGAGATACGCTTGGCATGCGTCGAGCAACCGATGCCTGAGAGCAGGCAAATACACAGGCAGCAAGCTACACCGATTGTCTGCGGTGTCATTTCAGCGGGTTGTAATTCCAGATGCCCCCGAGGGCGGTTTTATGATAGCCCTTACGGATCTCGGCCGATTCTTTCGAATATTCGCCAGAGTGGACGTTGGTCAGTTCGAGGGTTAGCAGGTAGTCGCGTTGTTTGGACGTGTTGCGCTGGGTGGTGCCACTGGTGAGTTTAGCATAGAGCAGGTAATCGATCGGGGCACCTTGACGCTGGAGGACTGACGTAAAGAGTTGCATGTTGTCGGGGACCATCAGGGAGTCAGGTCGCAGTCGAGTTTCGTGGAGTGCCGCGTCGACCATGCGGCGACTGATCGGACGAAACACATCCGACTCGAGGATTTTGCTATCGATTTGTTCGTAGAGTTGGTCTTTGAAATCCCCGATGTCTTCGGACATTTTGTTTTCGACGCAGACAAAGCAGATTGTTTTCTTTTGAGGGTTGCCATCAGGTCCGACGTGGCATTGTTCCTCTTGGCGCGAGAGAAGTTTGGCGACGGATTCATCGACCAGGGGGTGGAAGACTTCCGAGCCGGCTTCGTGGCTCCCGACAAGGTCTTGGGCGCCGGGTTTGACGATGTGACCGTATTGGTATCCACGGCAACCAGTTGCCAGAGTGCTTATCGAGACTAGCCCCAGGATCCATTCTCGTCGCCTCCAGAGTGGGTCGCATTCCGAAGAGAGACTCTGTGGATTGAGGCTCTGTGGACTGAGGCTCTGAGGATGATCTGCTCTCATGGGGAGATACCTTTGCATGTGGCCGAAAGCGGCGAATCCGGAGAGGTTGGCTGTTGGGGGGGATTCTTCAAAAACAGCGGATTGGGCACAAGAGGAACTTTTGGTGCCAAACTTTTGGTGCCCGGCACCAAACAGGCACCCAAAGCGGGGGCACCGGAGTGCTAGCATTTGGGGGTGGAAATCGCCCGGGGTCTGTCCCCGGTGAGCGCCGGCTATTTGATGGCATTCGAATGCCATTGTTGCCAGGCACCTTTTGGGGATGTTCTTGGTCCGATCCTTTGCGAGCTTGGCGGCTTGGCGAGAAACCCACTTCAGGCGGTCCCTCGCCGCCCCGGGGATCCTTGGGTCTCACGCAAAGACGCAAAGACGCAAAGGGAGATGGCGAGATGAGGGACTGTCCCCGCGGTTTTTTGTTCGCTGCACTTCACACTTCACCGCTTGGCTGTTCGATTAGCGCTCCATCAGCGTCCATCAGCGGTCCAGGTTGCTGGCGGGGAGTTTTTTCGAGTGATCATTGTTGATTTTTGAAGTGGAAGGAGCCGCCATTGGTGCCAGGCACCAAGAGCGATGCCCCGTTGGCATGAAACCAATCGATTCATGACCTGCACCGCAGGCGGGCACTGTCCATCGTTAGTTTTTCAGCCGAATTAGCACTTCGTTGCGGCGAAGAGGACCTGGCGTAAAGGGTGGATCGTAGCCGGCCGTTTCGACCCCGCTCGAGTCCTGTGCTTCTTCTGCGACCAAGCCCTTGGACTCCATCCAACTGCGCAATTTGGCTTCCGCCTCTTTGGCCGCCTTGGTGCTCATCTGACCGGAAAACCGCACGACCGCAAACCGACCTCCAAGCCGCTTTCGGACTTCGACTCCTTGGCCTGTTGGGGCCGGTACCTCGGAGTCGGCGATCTCCTTGGGCATCACAAAGCCCATCTGGACAGCCGATTCGCTCTTGTCATTCTCCATGAAAACAGGGGTTGTCATCGCTATTTTTCTGTCCGATGCGTTGGCGCCGCTGATGTATCGAAACAGCTTCATGAAGCTGCCGTCTCGGCCCTGCGCATCGAGCTTGGTTCGGGTCGCGACGAGCATCAAGTCGGTGTACTCGCGAACCTCGAACTTTCCGTCCTTTTCGACCACCTTGTACTCGGCCGACTCGTAAGCTCCTCGCGCCATGGTATTCCAAGCCGCCAAGGCGGTAAAAATCAGCAATCCGGCTACCGTTAGATAGATCATTCGACTGTACTTCATAGGGGATAACGCCCTCCGGCGATAAGGAATGGATCTCTTGAGTCGCCCGTAGTGTATCGCGATGTCAACCA
>CAILTZ010000519.1 GCA_903837255.1 uncultured Pirellula sp.
AAAGGGACTTGCCACAACCACTTGAAAGCCAACCCTGGGAAAAAGGTCCCGTTGCACGTCTTTCGATCCTCGGCTCAGGAGGTGGGCAAACCAATTCTTTTCGCTGGGCTGATTGTCATCATCGTCTTCATACCGATCTTGAGTTTGCAAGGTATGGAGGGCAAGATGTTCCGTCCCATGGCATTCACTTTCATGACGGCCCTAGGCTCGGCGCTGATCCTGTCGGTGACCGTCATGCCCGTTCTGGCGTCGCTGTTTCTGGCTCGATGGATCCAGCAAAAAGATACCGCCGTTGTTCGGGGACTCAAGAATGCCTATACGCCTTGTTTGCGGTTCTCGATGAAACATCCACTGGGAATGTTTGCGGCAGCTCTCGGGGTCTTTGCGATCAGTGTTGCTATCGCGAGCCGATTTGGTGTCGAGTTTGTACCGAAACTCGACGAAGGAGATATCGCCATCCAAGCGACGCGATTGCCGAGTGTCTCCCTGGAGACCTCGGTCGATATGACCAAAGCCATGGAACGATGCTTGCTCAAATTCCCGCAGGTCATCACGGTTGTATCCAAAACAGGTAGACCTGAAATAGCAAACGATCCGATGGGGGTCTACCAAACCGATGTGATCGTTCGAATGAAGCCCAAAGATCAGTGGCCAGAGCAGATCAGCAAAGAGGATCTCATCGAGCAGATGCAAGAGGCGTTGGGGCGCGACGTCCCAGCTAATTTCTTTAGCTTTACCCAACCGATCGAACTGCGGGTTCAAGAACTCGTAGCAGGGGTTCGCTCCGATATCGGCCTGAGCCTCTACGGTGACGATCTTGCAGTCCTCAAGACCAAAGGGGATGAGATCGTCCAAGCCTTGATGCGCGTTCAAGGTTCTGCGGATGTCGCCGCTCAGCAGATTGCAGGACTTTCCTACTGCGGGGTCACTGTTCGCCGCGATGCGCTGGCCCGCTATGGCATTCACGCTCGAGATGTTCTGGACGCCGTTGCCTGTGTGGGAGGCAAAGTCGTTGGACAAGTCTTCGAAGGGCAAAGACGATTTCCTATGCAAGTCCGGTTGATCCCGGAATGGAGAACCGACGTCGAAAAACTCTCCCAATTGAAAGTCGAAGATGCGGCTGGTCGACAGATCCCGATCTCTCAAGTTGCAGATATCAAAGTGGGTGATGGACCCGTGGAGATCAGTCGCGACGCAATTCGCAGACGCTTGCTCATCAGTTGCAACGTCCGAGGGCGTGATTTGGGTGGCTTTGTGGCCGAGGCTCAGCGGGTCGTCGACGAATCGGTCCAGCTACCACCGAATTACATCCTTCACTGGGGAGGCCAATTCGAGAACCTTCAGGAAGCCTCCCAGCGACTGGCGATCGCCGTCCCGGTGGCTCTGCTTTTGATCTTTTCGCTGCTGTACGTGACTTTTAATTCCGTGAAGTTAGCGATGCTGATCTATCTGAATGTCCCGATCGCTGCCACGGGAGGAATTCTTGCCCTGTGGCTTCGAGGCATGCCTTTTTCGATCTCGGCTGGAGTGGGCTTCATCGCGCTCTTTGGCATCGCCGTGATGAACGGTGTCGTGCTTATCGAACATATTCGACACCTTAGGCATCATGGTTTGAGCCAAGCAGATGCGGTGATCCAAGGAGCAATGGACCGATTGAGGCCGGTCTTCATGACGGCCGCCTGCGGTGCCCTGGGCTTTATCCCAATGGCCATTTCAAGCAGCTCGGGAGCAGAAGTCCAGCGTCCCTTGGCCACTGTGGTCATCGGGGGCCTGGTAACCTCGACCATTCTGACCCTGTTGGTTTTGCCGAGTATCTATCGTTGGTTTGAACCGAAAGAGATCGCCGAAACGGACCCCCAAGAGGTGCTGGTTTCTTAAAGAAACTCCCTTAGAATCCTTTTCGATCTTAAATACCACGGGTACCAAATGGGGGCAACATGATTCGCACCGATATCGATTTAGGTCGCACCGGCAAGCAGCAGGGATATCTGCAAGTGCCTTATTCACACAATCTGGGTGGATGGGCCAATGTGATGATCCCCATCACGGTTATCGCTCATGGAGCAGGGCCGAGCGTTTTGGTACTCGGAGGCAATCACGGGGATGAATACCAAGGCCAGGTAGCGATCATGAAGCTCGCACGGGCTCTGACCGAGGGGCAGGTCCAAGGTCGACTGATCCTAATCCCCTCGCTGAACTTTCCGGCTGCTTTGGCTTCGACGAGATTATCTCCTATCGATGGCATGAATCTAAATCGAGCTTTCCCAGGGGATCCCCATGGACCGGTGACAAGCCAGATTGCACACTATCTTGCGCACGAGCTATTTCCAATCTGCGATGCAGTGATCGATATCCATTCAGGCGGTCGGAGCATGGACTTTGTGCCTTGTTCGCACATGCATGTGGTATCCGATCGCGTCCAGCGCCAAGCGATGCTCGATGCGATGCTGGCGTGGAACACCGAGTTTTGTTTCCTCTACACCGATATTGCAGGGAGCGGTTTGCTACCTGTCGAAGCAGAGAACCAAGGCAAGACGGTCATCACCACGGAGCTTGGCGGTAGCGAATCGATCCCGGCTTCGGTCCATCGTATCGCCCACGATGGACTCGTGAATGTGCTCAGACATCTCGGGGTTTTGGATGGCCAGATCCAATCTCGCACGTCGATGGGTCTTGCGCCATCGATATTGACCCAAGCGTTGGAGGCGAGGAATTATCTATTGGCCCCTGAATCAGGGATTTTCGAAGTCTGCGTCGAGCTAGGGACCAAGGTTTCGGTCGACGAGCCGGTGGCAAGAATCCATTTCTTGGAACGACCCGATCGAGAACCCCTGCAAATCGTTTCCCCTAAGCACGGGTACTTGATCTGCATGCGCTCGCCGTGCAAAACCCAGCAGGGGGACTGCATCGCCGTGATCGCGGAAGAAGTTTCTGTTGAATCCGTGATGAAGTCGTAAAAACGGGATCTTTAGCAAGATCCACTATGGTGAAGGCTGATTATGCTCCTCGACGCGATAGTCGTAGCGGGCGCGGGTCAATGTTTCCCCGCTGCCAGTCGTCTTGGAAATGCTAGTCAATCGACCCAGCGTGTTGAAGCAATCCAGGAACTCCATGATCTCACTCGGGGAAACGCTCAGTGTTCGACCGGTATTGGTCGAAGGCAATTGCAGATTGCTATCGGCATCCAAATCGGCCTTCTCTAAGAGGAAACCAAGCCACTGTCTTTCGAGGCGAGCAAGACCACCGAGATCGATTAGTGCGGCGGAGCACAAAGGGCCCTGAACCTCGCCAAATCCAATCAAACTTTGGGGATCCTGCATGGGGTTGCTGTCCACCTTGGCAAAGGCCTCCCACTGCGTTTTTGAATAGCCGATCCAGTTCCAGCGCTCGCCCGTAGCGAGGATCCCCTGGAAGGTCCCGACTTGGGCCTCCCCTAAGGTCTGCGGTAGAGTCCCTAGGCTCCAGCGGTTGGATTGCTCGAGGCTCGGTGCCTTAGGTAGATAGATGCCATAATTGTTTAGCAATCGCCCCACCGAGTTGACGATGGAGATCGATCCGCCACCGAATTCCTCCGGGCTACGGATGCCGCTTGCCAAGGACGCTTCGGGCAACGCCAAGAGCTTGGATGATTCCCCAAGTCCCGGTATCCAGCGGTTCGATTGCAATCCGCCGGCTTGGACAAGTACCAAATGCTCGCCGCTGAAATTCGGAAGGATTCGACTTTGCCATTCTTCGGTGATCGAGGCGACGATCGGCCAAACTGAACGCAACTGCTGCTCAATGGGCTTGAATGGACCAAGATCGGTTCCTGGATCGCTGATGCGCATGAATTCCTCAAAGCTCGCTTTGATCCTCATGACAATTTCCCGAGAGGTCAAGAAGTATTCCGGATGGGGAGCCAAGCGGACGTCCAAGATCAGCAACGGATCGGGGCCGGCCCTGCGAATCCCGTCCAATGCATGCGAGCTATCGAGCAAATGCATCGGTGTGCGATCGATTTGAACGCTCTGTAAGCCTTGGTCGGACATCCAAGCCACATGGGACGCCCCACGGTAACGCACGACATGTTGGCCGATGCGATCATCGATCCACGATGCATCGTCCAGGACCGAGATTAGCCACGCGGATGTGTCGGACTCGGCCGGTTGTCCATCAATGATCGGTAGCAAGAACGTTCTTGCGGTCTTGCGAAAAAACCCGTCTAGCAAAAGTGTTTGAAAAGCGCCAACTACCCGATCGGAGGTGAAGTACGTGCTTGTTGTGACGATGCTATCGGCCGTTTGGGTGTTGGTTTGGTTTTCGACGTAGTCGGAGATTAACCTTTGGATTTGGGGATGTCGAACCAACTGAGACTGATCTCCAAACCGCGATGCCCAGTCCTTGTCACCACTGATGACGATGCAAAAGTAATCGTCGAGAGTCCCGATCGAAAAGACGATCGTTTTGTCCTTGGCCACGCGGCGGAGATCTTGGAGTGTTTCGCGATCCAAGACATCGGATTCGGGGATCTGGTCCCAGGGGATCATGTCCGAAGCGATCCGCCATTCGAGGCGAGTGCCGCGTTTGTCTTCGATTCTCCGCAGATTCTTAAAGAGGCTTGAAACATCCGGAATGAAGTTGATCCCTAGCCGAATCACACCCTCGAGCTCGTCGATGCGAGCCAGCGCTCGATCGACGTTGGAAAAGCGACCTGCAAGCATCAGCGTTGGCAGTTGGACTTGGGGAACCAATTCGTCGACCCATTTGGCCACGATATCGGCTTTGTCCTCCGTCGAGGTATCGCGGCTTGAAAACCGTTCGACAGCTGGCAGAATTGCGTTCCATTGCTCGACGGTTCGCGATAGGTTCTCATCTGCATACAGGAACAAGTCCTGGGAGGCGATGTCGTATAGAAAGGTGCGAATCTCTCGGGCGGCAGGATTGTCGAGTCGGGCCTTCCAGATCGCCAAGTCGCTTTTACGATCCTTCCACTCTTTGAGAAACAGCTCATAAGTCTTTTTCCAAAAAGCGGTTTCATAAAATCGCTTTGCAAGATCGCTTTGCTCAGAGGCATCGATCTGCTGATCCAAATGGTGCAGGCCCCAAAAGAAGTCGGCTTGGGCAGGGACCCAACTCCACGATCCGGGGGCTTGGATCGACCTAGCAAAAGGCTGCTGCTGTGCCGATGCACAAGGCATCAGCAAGCATAGAAACATGCATAGATTGAGTAAAATCACGAGAATCGTTCGATGAACCATCGCCAATGAATCCT
>CAILTZ010000520.1 GCA_903837255.1 uncultured Pirellula sp.
CGGAAAGAGCTTGGATTTATCATGCTCTTAACCAGGGACTGAAAGTGATTGTGGGAGGAAGAATGACTCATCCTGCCTATGCCCAGAGTGAAGGTGGGTTTATTGCTGATGAAGGAGCGCTGGAGTAGGACGAGGAACTGACCCAGCTCATCCCTCCACCTCAATCCTTCCCAACCGGAGAGGCGCTGGGTGAGGCTACTCTTTGACTCAGGGCCAGCGGGGACGGGGGTTCGCGAGGATGCCGGTTGCTGGACTTCCTTCATCAAGCGGTAGGCTTCGAATTTGTCCCGCCAATACTCCGGGGAGAAACGACGCGCCGGGACGAGTTGTCCACGATTGTTCTCCTCGTAGATGAGGTCACCGCCGAGGTCACGCAACGGGGTCTCCAGCACATCGAAGACGAACTCCGGTCTGGTTGTGCCGCAGGCCTGGCAGCCACCGAGTTCCGTCCCGAAGAGTTGCTCATGCTCGGCCTCGGCGAAGTAAGAAAGCATTTCCGTCGGCGTGCCGAAGAAGACGAGTTTTCCGCCTTTGTCCAGCAGCAGTGCCTTCTGGAACATCTGGAAAATCTTCGAGGTCGGCTGGTGGATCGTGACCAGAACGATCTTGTTGTGCGACATCCCCCGGATGATCTCGATCACGTGCTCGTTGAAAAACGACTCTAGGATCTTTCTGCCCGGAAGCTGAAATCGTCTTTCCGCTGATACGTCGCTAGGTGCAAGGCGTTCGATTGGTCTGTCACCTCTCACCCGACTTTCTTGCGTCGCAGGAGCTCCTGATGAAATGAGTTCGTTAATCTTGAAACCAGCGGCTTCAACAACATCTTTGAGGTTCTCAGTGCTTAGCCAACTCAGGATTTTTTGAATTCTTCGTAATGGAAGAACAGATACGTTCAGACCTCCACTAAGCCAAGATCCCAGAACGATATCGTCCGCAATTTTAGTTTCCCTGCTGTACGTCGGGAGAATTCGACTAAGTTTTTCGACGTAAATACCATCGTGAAGCGATATATCCGGATCGAGGGCTCGCGTCTTGCTCATTGCCAAAGCGAAAGCCATTGCTTGGGCCTTCGTACTGGGCGAACGGGAATTTGCTAAACGAGACAATTCGTGAGACGCGCCTGAGTTAAGTGCGCCCAGACTGAGCGCGCCAAATCCGAACCGCCGTAGACTGCTCTCCTCCAACAACCTCGACTTAATCCAACGGTCTAGCAATGATGTTTGCACCATCAGAGCCCGCTGGCCCACATTCGTGCCTATGATTTGCCAGTCAGGTCCGGAATCAAGCGTCGAGGCCACGCTCTGACCATCGGGAAGAGAAAATCCGATAGGTAGCCAAGCATCAGCTGCCATTTTAGACCTGCACGATGTTTGTGCGCGCCATAATATCATCAGGTTCGGGAGAGCCGATTTGGTTCATATCTAGCTCCGCAACGATTTTACGCAATTCATCGACATTGTTAGCCGAAAGGGCGAGTTGCCCACGCTTGATAAGATCGGAATTCAGATCGTCATCGGTAAAAAGATGTGGCGAATCCAATAAATACTTGAATCTGTCTACTATAAACCAATCCTGACGCCATAAAATCATAAAGACCTTTGATTTGAGCTGGCTCAATAAACCTTCAAACTCCTGCCCTTCATGGGACGAGCCAGACTGGTCGATTTGACGTTGGGCGGACTTTGCGAGGTTATCGAATGCTGTCTCCTCACTCGGACGCGCGAATTTTCGAACAGCATTGTTGAATGTAGAAACGGTTTGATCCAGTTCCATTTGTCGAATTGGTCGTAAATTATTCTTTCGCGCATCTGCTATTATTTTTTTAGCATTTTGAACGTCGTCCATAGCCTTCTTTGCATTATGCGGATTTGTCTCACCCTCGCCGA
>CAILTZ010000521.1 GCA_903837255.1 uncultured Pirellula sp.
AAAACGCGGGGACTGTCCCCACGTTTTTTGATTTTTAATATATTTGGGGACAAATATATTTGGGGACAGACCCCAAGGTTTTTGGATTTTGGGAATGCTAGCTCAGGAGATGAGTCTGGGAGGGCGCAAAGAGAGGTAAAGGGTCCCCGAAAAAGAGATTCGGGCAGCTTTTTGCCACCGATCACCGCAAGTCACACGGCGTTTTTTGTCCGTAGGCGCACACCGATCCTATCGCACCCGATGGGCCTTGAAAGTTCCTCGGTCAAGCCGCCGAGGTTTTACCGATCGATAAGATTTACCGCGAGTGTTCGCTTGTTCCTTGATCCGTTCCACTCGCTTGGGATGCAGTAACGCGCTTCACACCGGCTTCGTAACGATAGATCTTGTCGAAATCACGCACTTGAGAAACAAGGTCATCAAGATTAATCCCCCGACCCTGCAAACACACTGGGGCTTGCTTGGGAATCTCGTTCTGGCGACTCAAAATCTTGTTCTTGATGCACCACTCGAGAAACTCAATGTACTGCTCATCGGTCATGTCCAAAAAACCCTTGTCGCTGCACCTAAAGCCCCCAACGTGCACCTGAGGATCGCCGGACAGTTTCTCGATCTTTACCGGACTCAAAAAGTCCCGTAACTGCCGCCTGGTGATCTTTTCACTAGACGCTTTGTGGCCCGTAGTCTCTGGACCCTTATCCGTTAAAGGGACCTGCGGTTGCATTGCTTCGGTTAACGCGCCTGAATTGGAGAGTTGACTCTTCGCACTGGCCGCAAACTGCTGTCTCAATCGGATCTTCTCCAAACGCATGCTCGCCGAGGTGTAGTCATAGCCATCGATTGTCTCGGCCAAGGCCGCTTTAATCGCATTCAAATCGACGTATGCCGAACAGCCTAGCAAGTGGAATTCATCATGAATCACCACCGAATGGAATCGGCCTTTGAAGAAATGCCCCTCGATAGGTCATCTTCGAAATTTGCCTTCTGAGCGACCTTCTGGCACAACAGCCGTATCCACCAACTGATGCTCGAGAGCTGTTGTCGGATTTTTTTGATCTGCTCGACATCGGCCGCCAAAGCAGCAATCCGAGCAGGTTTCGGCGGACAGGGCACATAAACCATCTTGCCGTCGACGAGCCTCCGTTTTTTTGACCTCGGGCATAGAGTCAACCACCGGCGGGCGACTTCTTCGTTATCCCATTGTTTGACCACATCGGGTCTGGACCTGAGCACAAAGTGGATGTGATTGGACATCACGGCAAAGTCTAGTACATCGACGGCCATTAGCGAACACTGGAACTCCATGATCGAAAAGACCCAGTCTTTTCGATGGGAATGATCGGTATTGGTGGAGAACTCTTCACCGAGCAAAAACAGATTCCGGGACGTTTTAGCGACAGCATGGACGATGGTGATGTCATCGGGATTGATCAAACTGGATCGATTGACACGAGGCATTAGCGGGCCCTCCTGACCGAAACGACAGCGAACATACACAAGTTGCGGTATCCATCCGCTAGCGTCACCAAGGTATAGCCCTTGGTGACCATCCAGAAGACCACCGGCGGGCAACTCAAGGCGTGAGCCAGTTGCTCTCGGGTGGTCTTCTGGTGGGTGAATCGTTCACCCCTAGCCACAGCATCTCAGTTTGACGAAAAATGAAATTTAGGCCGCTTTTTGGTCGGAAAAAAATTTCGAGATTTCAAATTACCAGCAAATTGCTTGGTCGGCCGGAATTCGATCGCGCGCAAAGATGCAGCGAAATGGCTGGGGAAAAACCCGTCTAGCTACCAAAAAACTCGGGGACTAAAAACTCGGGGACTGTCCC
>CAILTZ010000522.1 GCA_903837255.1 uncultured Pirellula sp.
GAGCAGATCGCTTATTTGGCTCAGAAACTCTCCGAAACCCCGGAGCCCTCGGGCAACGGAAGCATGCTCGACAACACTACGATCCTTTGGACGAACGAACTTGGAAAAGGGAACTCACACACTCTTGAGAATATCCCATTCGTTCTTATCGGTGGGGGGCTTGGATTCCGCATGGGGCGATCCTTAAAATACAAGAGTGTGCCCCATAACCGCTTGCTGATGAGCCTCGCACACGGTTTTGGCCACCAGATTGCCCGCTTCGGCAACGAAAATTACTGCAACGATGGTCCATTGGCGTTGTCCTAGGTGAACCCAGATGGCTGCTTTTGTCGTGGTATCAGGACCGGGGGTGGGAAAACGGTACCGATTGTCAGAGGCCAAGCAGCGAGTGGGAAGAGATGCTCGTTGCGAGATTTATCTGGATGATACTGAAACTTCTCGCAAGCATGCAGAGATCGACTTTGTCGATGATGCTTTTGTTGTTACAGACCTCAAGAGCAGCAACGGCACCTTGGTTAATGGCCACATGATCGAATCACGAATACTCCGTGATGGAGATCGGATTCAAATCGGCAGATATGTCTTCGTCTTCCGCGTCCGCGATGCAAACCCAAGTTCAACCGATAAAGACTATCTACAAAACAGCGTATCGATCGTTCCAGATGACGCGCTAGAAAGCTCTCAGATCATCAGTCGTGCCGATTTGAGTGATCCGGTCGGTGAAACAGAGTTTTTTGATCCCCAGGTAGCCAATCCCCTGTCGGTGAACAAGTCTCTTTGGGAGATCATGTACCGAACGAGTTTGGCCGTCAGCCGCACGTTGGATATCAACCAACTGCTTGAACAAATCGTCGATCTAATCTTCCAATGGGTGCAGTGCGATCATGCGTGTGTGATGCTCCGCGATTCGAATACCGGAGAGCTCAGCCCAGTGTATCGAAAGAACCGCAAGCCCCAGTCGAACCATCAGATCACGATTAGCAAGACGATTTTGGACTATGTGCTTAAGAAAGAGGAAGGCGTCCTGACCAGCAATGCCAGAGACGATCTGCGTTGGACCAGTAGCGCGAGCATCGAAGCCAGCGGCGTGTGCGAGGCAATCTGCGTGCCAATGCGAGGACGATATGGAGTCGTAGGGGTGCTCTATATCGATACGATAGTCAGTGCCAACCGGCAATCGAAAGAGGGCGAACTGAACGTTTTTAACGGAGAGCATCTCAAAATGATGGTCGCCATCGGCCATCAAGCCGCGTTGGCAATCGAGGACACCAATTTTTATCAGAGCACTTTGCAATCTGAAAAACTAGCCGCCGTAGGACAAACCATCGCCAACCTCTCGCATGATGTCAAAAACATCCTTCAAGGTTTGCGAGGTGGCGGATATATGGTCAGCGAAGGGCTCAAAAACAATCAGCTCGCTAGCGTGCGTTCGGGCTGGGAGATCTGCGAGAAGATCCATGGCAGAATCGAGTCGCTGGTGCTCGATATGTTGACGATGAGCAAGCAACGAGAGCCAAAACGCGAGTCCACCGATTTGGTCCAACTCATCCAAGATGTCTTGTCCATCGCAGAGGTCTCGGCACGGGATGCCAAAGTAGAAATCGAATGGAACGAGCCACAAATCACCCAAAGGGTTTCGGTGGATCCTATAGGTATCCACCGCGCCATCCTAAACTTGGTCCTCAATGCAATCGATGCTGCGGGTGGTCGACTCGACGCCAAGGTCCATTTAGGGCTCATCCAAGATCACAACGCGACACAGATCAGAGTCCAGGACAATGGGATGGGGATCCCCAAATCACAACTCAATACGATCTTCTCGCTCTTTGAATCGACCAAGGGAAATCGGGGTACAGGGTTGGGGTTACCTGTAAGTCAAAAAATCGTCAAGGAGCACGGTGGCGAGATCACAGTCTCGAGCGTGGTCGAGCAAGGAACAACGTTTACCATCCGGCTACCCATGAAGACACCCAATTAACCGAGCCCAGGGCAGAGCGAAACGCCGCCCTGGGTACACCGCCACCCTGTGTACACCTTATTTAGTCTCCGTCGGGGCATAGTACTCAATCATCTGCTCAATCGCTTGCTCGCATACAACGCAAAATCGAAATGGATTGAGTCCATCGCCCATCGCACAAGACCTCTGCGGGCGATACATCCCGGTTTTGAGATATCCACCCCCCTCAAAAGCTCCAACGACAACAGGCCTATCCTCTCTGTGAACCCCATGCTCCTTCGGGGTCGGTATTGGTACCCCCTGTGTCAGAAACGACTTCCACTTGATCTTCTCACGATCTAACTCCCGCGTTATGTTCGGCTCAACCGGTTCGACACCCTCGGGATAGATGTCACTGTAAGTCACTGAACCGATGTATTCGTCGGCAAGATAAGCAATCGAGTGGGCGAACTCGTGCAAGAATACAGCTTCGCTTTTCGGATCGTCCACCGTCGACACGCAGTAGTCCAAGCATATTGCACCGCCACCGTATCGATTGGAATTGACCAACACCACCACCGTGTCATAAGCAACCTGGCCGGCAACCTCTCGAAGCGTGTGCCCTTGGTCGGTGAGCAGATATCGATCGATTTCTAAGGTGTTAAACGACGCACCCAATGCGGTATTTCGATAACGCCTCTTGTCTGGCTCATCGACACCCGACTCCGACGAAGCTCGGAATACCGCGGAGACGTTGAATTTCCCTCGATGGCGACGGAAGGGTTCGTGCTCGAACATGTATTGCGTCATCCGCTGGGCATCGGCGAGGAATTTCTCTTTCTGATCTGCCGTATACCCCTCAGCCAAATAGACCAAGTCCAAACGATCTTTGGGATCGCCTGTATTCTGCAATTCAAATACGGTATCCCCAAAGCTTACCGATTCTCGGCGGATGTTTTTATCCGAAGGCTTCATCTCTTCGGACCAGATGGTCTCCCAGCTGTTGTCCTTGTGACGCGTGAGAAACTCGATTCGAAATCGCGATTTAGGCTTGGGGATTCGAACCGAAATCGGAAACGGGCGCAACTTGCCCTGAGCCGCCGGAGGGGTGGTCGAATACTCACTAAAAAGCGTATCGAAACCAAAGGAGTAAATCAGATTGCCGCTCGCCTGATCATAGACCCGTATGGCATTTTTTCCATAAGCGAATGGAAAGACTAACGCCTTGCGCGGCCCCGGCCATGTCGGCTCTTGAACCACTCGACCGGGAACCACCTTCAAATCGGTTTTGCTACCGAAAAGAAAAAGCTCGAAACGCAGCGCC
>CAILTZ010000523.1 GCA_903837255.1 uncultured Pirellula sp.
ATCAGGGCGGAGGCGGAATATATGACACTAGAGCAGAGCAAGTACTCAACGAAATCTCGTCGCTTACACCGAGCGAGCAACTGAAGATAGCACAAGTGATTTGGGATAAGCTACCCAACGATCTTGGTACAGATCTTTCGGCAGCACAACAAGCAGAAATTGATCGGCGCTGGGCTGAATATAAGAAAGATCCATCTGCTGCCTTTACGGAGGAAGAATTCAAAGAGCGCATGCGGATTGCACGTGGGAAATGATTGCCAGGCTGACCGCAGATACGCAAAGAGATCTTTTGTGAGGCATCGTTTGGTTTGAGAAGATATCAACTGGGCTTGGCGACCAATTCGAATTGGAATTCTATTGTGCACTGGACCGGATTAAGAGCGACCCGTACCTATTTGCTCCTAACCATACAGGGTACAGGCCTTGTCGTTTGAAGCGATTCACTGCGGTAGTGTATTTCGGGATTGATGAGGAATTGATTATTGTTGTGGGACTCTTTACCAGTGGTGAAGATGAAGCGAACTCGACTGATCGGTTGTTGGATTCGAGGTGAGGTACCGACAGGAAGTGGATCCACCGCGGTGAGGCAAAAAACAGCAACCCGTCTCCGCATTGGGCCATCGTGCCACCTTTCGAACTCCTCAAAAACATTGGGGACACACCCCTGCAGGTGGGACGGTCGCAGGTGCGGCAGTTTACGGTCGAACGTACCCAGACGGCCCAGCGGATGTGGCAAACGCCGGTGGGTTGAGTAAATATGGCGTGATGGGCCTAGGTGGGAACGCAAATGAATGGCTTGAGAGTTCGAAGGACCTTGCAAATAGTAGCGGTGGTTCTGATCGGGGGATTCCCGGCGGCACCTGGTTTAACGCGCAAGCCAGTTTCCTGTCGTCGACTTCTCGCACCGATGGCACCGCTAACCTCGAGAACGGAGGCATAGGTTTTCGCGTCGCAAGTCTGTCATCAGACGCCGCTGCAGTGCCTGAGCCAAGCATGATGGTGATAGGGACGCTATTTGGTTTAGGTGGGCTCATGGCCAAGAGGCGGATGAAGAAGTAATTCTTTTTGCTTTGGCAAATATTCGTTCGATCCGCTAACGAATCGTAGCCATCCGCTGCCAAGCGGTTGGGGCGGCGCGAGTAAAGCCTCCACCGTCTGGCGACAGGTGGCTACGGGCGGGCTAAAACCAAACAGCCTTGCGCGAGATTCTTCCTCTGACGCCCCCGATGATCTTCCCGTCGACCGCATCGTGAATGAATTGCCGAGCGAACTGGATCCTTTTGTGGATCGTCGTCGTGGCCTGCGGTGATCTGATTGATCCTGATCCCCTCGGGCATGAACTCTTTAAGGTTCGCAACCACCTGCTTCCAAACAGCAACCGTGGCCGGTTTGAGGCTTTTCCCCTGACGCTCGATGTAACCATCGAAAAACGCTTCGTTTTGGCTAACCATGCCGCATCGTCCTGAGCGATAGCAGATTAGAATTCGGTAGCCTGGTGAAAGTCTCGGTGGTATATTGCGGGGGGAGAACAATATGGATCTATACACAGAATCGATACGACACCTCTCTCTCGGGGAGCGCCTGGAGCTTATTAGAACGATTTGGGATGAAATTGTCTCAAACGATGAGCAAATCCCTGTGCCGAATTCCGCGATTGAGGAAGCAAAGCGTCGGCGAGACGAAATGCTGGTGGATCCAGCAGTTGGATTGACTCACGACGAAGTTTGGAAAAAAATCAAAGATGCCAGACAGTGAGTACCAGGTTCGATACCATCCACTTTTTCATACGGATGTAGTGTCTGCCGCGAGCTGGTACGACCGACATAAGGTTGGGCTGGGATTTGATTTCCTTGAATGTGTCGAAGCGGCGACCCTAAAATTAGCAAAAGATCCCCATCGGCGTTCTTCTGTTGATTACGGTTTGCGGTACTGGCCAATTTCCCGATTTCCATTCGTCGTCTTCTACGACGCTCGAGAGTTTGAGATTTTTGTTCTTGGTGTGATCCACACCGCTCAAGAACATGAGGCATGGTTGCGACGAACCAGATAAAAAAGTTCGGTTCCTGTCCTGTCCGCAGGATTGCTCTACTTTCCACTCTCTACTCTCTTGGCTGCCTTTGGGATTTTCGCGTTTTTGGCGAAGTTCCTTTGGCCGTCTGTAGCGCTCATGCAACTCGGTGCGGCTCGGTCTGGTACCGATCCACGCCCGTGGAGGCGGTAGGATTCGAACAAACCGTGTGATCTCCTGAAGCCACGTTAAGGTGCCTGTCACTCCATCCATTGATTGATCCGCTCGCCAGTACCTTATATCATTGCACTGAGGGCCAAAGCTATCTTGCGTGATAGACTGCGTTGGTGCGGTCTGCAGGTTTGAGGTCAATCCGTCTAATTACTAGTTCGACAATGAAAAGAATAATTCCAGTTGTCGCCGTTCTCGCTCTCGTCGTTGCGGGAGGTTTTGCGTCCCAGGTCTGGGGACAAATCTTCGGTGCTGGTTCTAGTCCCGAGGAAACTGCGAAGATCATCGTTCATGACGAAAAGTTCGGCATACGTGGACGAAAGAAGGCAATCCAGTATGGAGACCAGATAATTCCCTTTATTGCAGAAGAGTCCAAGGACTTCCAAGAACTCAATGGGCGCAACTCGTTCTGGATTGCTGAGATTCTGGGGTCGATTGACTCAGAACTATCTCGCAAAACCCTGAAGGAACTTTAACATCGCAAGGATGCTCTTTCGGTTTTGGTCGGTTCGATTGGCTTGTGCATGCACGGTGCATACCCCGAGCAAATCAACGAAGACTCAAATCTGGTGAGGATTGTGAGGAAGGCTGAATCTCAGACTGAGACGGATTTGGCGATCATTGCTCTCGGTTATTATGGTTCAGTCGAAGCGCTCCCAGCGCTTCACGGTCTACTTACAAAGAGACCCAATGATTCTTTTCATCTCGTATACGCGTGCGAGGCGTTGGCTCGTATACGCAGCCCGAAGTCCATTCCCGTTCTTCGCTCGTGCCTCCAAGATCCCAAATTTTATGCGATGTCCGAGGCCTATCGGGTCGCGACGTCCCTTGGCGACAAGGAATCAACAGCACTTGCAATCGGACGAGTGTCGAAGGACCTTGAAGGGAAGAACTCGAGTTTCCTTATCATTGAACTGGAGAAAGTCACAGGGAAGAAGCACGGTTACAACAAGGAGAAGTGGGAAGCTTGGTGGAGGAGTGATGGGGCAGACTGGCAGATCCCTAAGAAGTTTCTCGTTGCATGGGATGAGCAACATAAACAATACTAATGTCGAAGTCTGAAAGTGGTGATCAAATGACGCAATCGTTCTTGATCATCCGCACGAAAAAATGTTGGGGACTGTCCACGGTTTTCAAGCGGGTTGGATTGCTCACCATCAGCGGTTTAAATCCGGGACCGCTGATAGACGCTGATAATCTGTTTTTTCATTCATTTACTAAACTAAACCTAACCAACGTTTACGCCACTTGCGCTGAGCCAAAACAGTTTTCCCAGGTTTTTCGCATTTTTGGCCAATTGCTTTGTCTTTCCTGACTATCTGTGCATGTCCATGCCTCCAGGTGCTGCCCCTGAAGAAATCATCGTCTTGTGCGCTGCTTTGGCCCCCCAAAAAGCGTTTCAGTGAGTCACGCGAGTGAGTGGTCCGATCCAACAGTTGACCTGCCCGAAAGCATCAGGTAAAAATACGCTCCATGTGCTTCCTGCTTAAGTGAATAGATGCATGGGGACAGCCTGCAGGGCTTTGGCAGATCCGCGTTGGAATGGGCTCGTCATTAAAAGGGTGAGTAAAACCGTGGACTCCATGATGCCTCTAAGACAGTTCCTTCGGTCGATTGTGATTTTTCTAGTCATCGCAGCGGGTGTCTCGGTTTCTGGGGCGGCAGCGCAGGAGCTTGAAGCTGAAGAAGCTCGTGCTTGGATACGTGGGCACGGTGAGGAACTCGAACTTCGACTCTCAGGGGAAGTCATCCGCAATGACGGCGGAAACGTCGAAGGGGCTCATCTCCAGATTAGGATCAATTACGACAACCGACGCTGCGAATTATTCGAGCTCAAACTCGATGGCAAGAGATTCCAGATATGGCTACCTGTCAATAAGCACCCTTGGTATCGCATCACCGTGAGTGCGACGTGCCGCGATGGGGCACGTTGCACAAAATCCATTGTTCGGTACGAGCTCAGAGAGTTCGTTGTTAATGGCATGAACCTGACGGTCCAGCTCCCAAATCGACCGGTGACCGTTCGTCTGGAACATGATGGGAACGACGTTGCCTATGGGACGGTCCAAGCCGTTCTCTCCAATGCTCTAACGCTGAAATTGAAGACTGACGAAAATGGACTCGCGAGGTTCAATCTGCTTGATGACGAAAATCTATCGCAATTCACCGCCTGGTCGCAAAACCAACTGATCGGCGGATATCAATTCTTTCAAACGCCCGTTCGTGACCCGCGAGCCGATTCGCACGTCATTTCAATGTACCGGTGCCGACCGTTTGAAGTCCACTTGAAAGACGCAAAAGGGCAGCCGATTGCTGGCGTTGAACTCGATTTCTTTTGTGCGACGCCCTCCCCCGACTATAACTACCTCGGTTGGCCCGACGATTTCAAACTCGCAACGAATCAAGAAGGCGTCGCCACGGTCGCTTGGTACCCGGACATGCAGGCTGCTTATTGTTATGCTGAAATATCGGATAAGCATTGGATCATTGAATCCAGCAAGCGTGATGTAGACAAACTCGATGTGATTGCAAGGCGTGCTGTTGAGCGAAGAAAGATATCTGGTCGGGTACTTGGAAGCGGCAAATTCGCAGGTGGGTTCAGTATCAAGTTGGGCAGCTTTCAGGCTGAACAGGAGGGGCAACTCGATTATGTCTACTCTTTTACTGATGCCGATGGAAACTTTTCTGCTGACGTACTCCCGGACGCAACCTACGCTGTTTTTCTAGAAGACAAGAACTCTGTAGCCAATGCGACCGACCTAATTCCGGTTGAGTCGAAAACTGGGCAGGAAAATCCTCTAGAACTGTTTCTATCACAAGGTATTCCGGTTCGCATTACCTTGACCCAGGGAAGCGATCGCAAACCTATTTCCGATACCTGGGTCAACATTAAATCCAACCACAGTTTCACTTGGCTTGACGATGGTCGAGGGCAATCCGGATCGCTCGGCTCAAATAAGAGGGCCTATTCTAATTACACAGGAGTCATTGAGATGCTGGCACCGGAAGGAGAGCTTGAAGCCAGTGTATACCTGCCCGGCTGGCAAGCAAAACAAAAGATCGACGTACGACGCGGGGAAAGCAATGAGATTCAATTTCATCGGAAAGCAGATCAGCGGGTCGAAGTCACCGGTAGGATCGTTCCGTGGAAAAAAGATCAGCAGCAAATCGCAGGCGCAACGGTGCACATCCAGGCGATTGATGGTGAATCTGGCGATGAATTCCGATTCGTGGGAGACGAGGAAGG
>CAILTZ010000524.1 GCA_903837255.1 uncultured Pirellula sp.
CAACCTCATCTGCAACTGGAGCCGGCAGATTCAGGTCAACAGCTCGCTGCCGTGAAAAATCTTTAGACCTATGAAAAAAATTGGAAATCAGAAATCGGCCACCGGTAATTTCCGGGCGTTCACCTTGGTGGAACTCCTCGTGGTCATCGCCATCATCGGGATCCTGGTCGGATTGCTTTTGCCGGCCGTACAAGCCGCCCGCGAAGCGGCTCGCCGGATGCAGTGCAGCAACAACATGCGTCAGATCTCGCTGGCAGCATTGAACTACGAGTCGGCTTACAAACGACTGCCAGCCTCCCGGGTCTCCCGAACGTCAGACCGACTAGGACCTGCAAGCAGCATTTCCGTGCACGCACGATTGCTCCCCTTCATGGAGTCCAATCAGGTCTACTCTCTAGTTAATTTCGGTGTTGAATGGAATGATCCGCTCAACGATGCAGCGAGGCTCGCGAGCGTTGCAACTTTCCGTTGCCCCTCGGATCCAGCGACCAACATCCCCGCCACGGCCGGCGGTGTCAATAACTACTATGTCAACTCCGGAACCATTCCGCTTTGGAATCGTACAATCGCTAGCCCACTTCCTCAGGTTCCAGATTGCAACGGCGTGTTCTATCGTGATTCGTTCCTCAAGCTCGCTGCGATCACCGACGGTTTAAGTACCACTGCGGCGGTTTGCGAGCGATTGACCGGCGATTTTTCCCAGACTAGATCAACAGCAAAAACCGATACGTTTCAACCTGGAACCAACAGCAATACGGCCGATGAAGCTCTCCGCGATTGCATGGCCATCGATGTCAATGACCTTAGCAAACAAGGCTTCTCGGACATCGGTGCACCATGGATCCGTGGTTACCACTCGACAACCGAGTACTACCACATCAACATCCCCAACGGTCGATCGTGCATGTTCCCTCCAGGACGGATCATGACCACTGCCAATTCGCAACACGGGAACTTGGTCAACATGGCCCTTTGCGATGGTTCGACTCAGACCGTCACAGCGAACATCGATTTGGTGATCTACCGTGCTCTGGGCAGCAGAAACGGTGGAGAAATCGTGAACCTATCCGAAGTCGCCCCCTAACCTCATTGCTTTGGGATCTGAGATCGGACCGACATACCGCCTGTAAGGTTGAATACTTGGGAGAAACCAGAAGCTTGCAAGCGACATGCCCCGATGTGTGCTCGCTTGCCACTGTGACAGACCACCACCGTCGGGCGCGTTGGATCGAGCTGGTTGCAATCGCGTGGTAGATCATCGATGGCAATTGGCACAGCGTTGGGCAAAGGCAACTCGCTTCGTTCTTTGGCGGTCCTGACATCGACCACCTGAAATCCTTCCAACTGCGCATCAGGTGTCAACAACCTTGGATGCCCCTGCAGGTCATTGATCGCCGTGAAGGCGATCATGTGGATCGGATCTTTCGCAGAACCGTAAGGTGGTGCGTAGGCAAGATCGATCCTTGCTAGGTCATAGACGGTCCCACCGAGAGTCATCGCGGTGGCCAACACATCAATTCGTTTGTCGACCCCATCGCCACCGACGGCCTGGGCACCGAGGATTCGCCCGCTGGGGGCCTCGTACAGGACCTTCAGTTGCATATTGCTCGCCCCAGGGAAATACGATGCGTGGTGCGTCGCTTGGATGATCGCTGTGCGATAAGGAATCTTGTGCTCATCGAGGTACTTTTCATTCAGACCCGTCATCCCGACGGTGGTCTCAAAGACTCGAACGATCGAGGTCCCGAGCACCCCGCCCATCGGCTGGGACTTGCCTGATGCAGCATGCTCGCCTGCGATTCGCCCTGAACGATTGGCCGGACCGGCAAGGGGATTGAGTGTTTTGGAACCTGTGATTTGGTGGGTGTACTCGACCAAATCCCCCGCTGCGTAGATCGACGGATCGCTGGTTTGCATGAACTCATTGACGAGCAATCCACCGGAATCGCCCAGCGTCAGACCGGCCTCGACGGCCAACTTGGTTCTCGGGCGAACCCCAACTCCCAGGATCACCAGATCGGTCGCGAGGGTCTTGCCTCCAGAAAGTACAGCAGCAACGACCTTGTCACCCTCTCGCTTGAATTCCAAAACGCTTTGGCCGGTCATAGGGTGAATCGATTCTTTGCGAAGGGCGTTGCAAGCCATGTTCGCGAAGATCGGATCGAGCCGATTGAGAACCCTGGGCGATCGCTCGACCAAATCGACTTGAATCCCTATTCGGTGCAGTTGCTCGACTACTTCGATCCCCACGAAACCGGCCCCGACGACCAAGGCTCGTGCTACCTTGGTCTGTTTGATCCGTTCCAAGATGCCGTCCATATCCGGCAGTGTCCAGAGTTGAAACACGTTGCTGGATCGAGCTTGAGCAAACGGGGGCAAAACCGGCTCAGCCCCCATCGCTAGAATGAGTTTGTCATAAGCGACCTGAGTGAAGGTCCGTGTCGGATCTACGGAGTCCTTAACCGTCAATACCTTGGCCTCTGTATCGATTGAGATGACCTCTTCGTTGGTGCGCACGTAGATGCGGAACCGGTTCCAGAAAAGCTCTGCGGTGGCGACCAAGAGTTTGTTGCGGTCAGGAATCTCACCACCGAGATGATAAGGTAACCCGCAGTTGGCAAACGACACCGCAGGGCCTTTTTCGAGGATGGTGATTTCGGCGTTCGGGTCGATCCGCCGCGCTCTGGTTGCGGCCGATGCACCTGCGGCCACACCGCCGACGATCACGATGCGTTGAGTTGTTTTTGAAGACATAGGGCTGGCTCGATGATGGATAAGTTCAATAAAAAAGCGTGCCAGGAAAACAGAATCCGGGCACGCTCAAGTGTTTAGCGAATCAAGCTCGGTTGGGGAAATCTTGGTGGGAGAATCCTGCTTAAGGCTTGAACTTGTCAGGCTTGAGCGAAACGGTGCCCAAGTCGTTGGCGCCAGGCTTGAGAGTGAACTTCACGTTCCCCTTCTTCCAACTATCAGCCTTGCCGTTGACAGCCACTTCGTCAAACTTGTTCTGAGCCTCATGCCAAAGTTTGAAGGTCAATTCGACACCAGCCGGGAGCTTCTCAATCTTGATCTCTCCTTTTTCGTTGCTGATACCAACATAAGGGTGATCGGTGACGATGTGATAGGCGGTCATCCAAGGATGGATATTGCATTCGACTTTGGAGGGACCACTTTCGGCCTTCTTGATTTGCAACGTCTTGCTACCACCGGTCGGGATGACTTGGTTCCATTCATCGTTGTTGAAGAAAACGAACTTGGCGTTGTGGCTAGTGCTGTCGGAGTTCTTGACTTCGATCGTTTGCCCGACGCGAATAGGAAGGATGTGAGGGATAAAGCGGCAGTTGACATTGTCCAAGACAGGCTTGGTGCTCGGGACGTCCTTGAGCGACGGATGGACCTGATCGGTCGATAGCTTGGTCTGCTTGCCATCGATCATGAAGACCATGTTGGCGATCCCCTTGGATCCGCCATCGACGACCAGCCTTTCGGTAGGGATTTGCTGCTTGGCGCAAAAAGCGTCGGCATTGGCGTTGACCGCTACACCGGCAGGCGAGGCGCCATCGAGCACGAACTTGATCGTCACATCCGCCCACTCTTGAGCGTTGGTCAATGCAGGGGATGCGATCGCCGCCAGAAGGGCGACAGGGAGGGAGTACTTCATAGGTTGCACCTAAGTTTTCTGTTGATAAAGACGCGGCCAGGAAATTCGCGAACCAAAATCACCACCCGAGTTGGTACCCCACAGTTGCAAGGCTATGGCCTGTATGTTTGGGACAGATTCGAACTCGCGCGGGGATTCTACGTCAGGATAATCGTACCTATCCAAGGTTTTTTTTCAATCGTTCGCACAATCCATGGCCAGCCGTTGACTGAAAAACAATGGATTACTACACTTTGTTTTCGATATGGAGGTAGTAGCTCAGTTGGTTAGAGCGTCGGATTGTGGCTCCGAAGGTCGGGGGTTCGAGCCCCCTCTATCTCCCATTTTCTTCTCCCCATGCTAATGCTGGCCGGTTAGTCGTTGCCAGATCGATGGTGTCCAGCACCTGCGTGATGCTGGGATGTTTAGGGGATTTAGGATCTTGGCAGCCGTTTCGAAATGATTTCGAGCATCGCTGGGTGGAGTGCCTGGTTGGAAGCACAAAGGCTGCTCGATCGATTCAGAGCGACCGGGTTTCCCATACAATCGCTAACCTTTCCACCGGCCTCGTGAATGATCACCGCTCCGGCGGCGATGTCCCAAGGGCTTAGCCGATACTCAAAAAATCCATCGAACCAACCCGCAGCGACCCATGCCAAATCAAGGGCCGCAGCACCGAACCTTCGGATCCCATGGATCTGAGTCCGGAAAAGATCCCCGATGGTATCGAGCGTCGATTGCATCATTTGGTCTCGATCGTAGTAAAATCCACATGCGATCATTGCTTGTTCAAGCCCCTGGGCGCGGCTGACTTGAATCGGCTGACCATTGAACCATGCACCTTCGCCCCGGGCAGCCACGAACCAATCTCCAGTGGCTGGAGAGGTGACGATCCCGAGGATCCCCTCCCCGTTTTGGTAGTATCCGATCGATACGGCGAAGTGTGGCATGCCATGGATAAAGTTATTCGTTCCATCAAGCGGATCAATGATCCAGGAGTGTTCCGCATCGGCTCGATCGCTGTGGGACTCCTCGGACAAGATCGCGTGGGATGGAAATGCGTCAAGGATTGTTTGGACCACGGCCGTCTCGGCAGCCAGATCGGCTTGCGTGACGTAGTTGGCAACCCCTTTGGTGCGGATGTCCAGAGGCTTGCGAAAATGTTGAAGCAACGCCAGTGATCCGGCATGGGCCGCTTCGATGGCCACGTGCGCAGCGGAGACCTTCAGCCTCGCTCGAGATTTGTGTTTGTTGGATTGAAGGTATTCCCTCATGGATGACTCTCTGGGTGTCTCTCAAGCATGCTCGCGGTATCTTAAATACCATAGCAATCCTACCAAAGTTTTGGCATCTGCGATCTGACCGTCCCGCAACAATCGATCAATCTCGGACCAACTGAGCAAGACATTCCGCATCTGCTCCCCCTCCTCTTTGGCGGTCGGGCCTGCTTGGAGCCCCGTGGCTAAGAACAAGTGCATCTTTTCGTCCAAAATCCCCGGCGACATGGCAAACGTATGGAGCAAAACAAAGCGGTCGGCTCGGTATCCTGTCTCCTCCTGCAACTCCATCGCGGCTAGTTCGCTAGGCGCAACCCCCTTGTCCATCGTTCCGGCCGGGAGCTCCAAGTGCCAGCGATCAATCGCGACGCGATACGTCTCGATCATGCATACACGACCATCCTCCAAAACAGGCAAGATGACTACTGCGCCCGGATGCCGAACGATCGTTCGAGAAAGCCCTCGTCCGTCCTGCAAGTACTCGACGACCTGCTCGACGTCAAAACGTGGAGCTCGATAAACCACTTTTCTCGGAATCATTCACCTGCCCCAACTGGCTTTTCACCCATCGCTTCAGCCCGCGCGATCCCGGAAAACCTGGTCGGAAACCACCTGGGTGTCCCAAGCCGCATCATCGCGGTACTGCATCAAGAATGCATCCTCTGTGGAGTCTTCGTAGAAACTTCTCAGCACCCCCGTCGCGCGAAACCCGAGTTGCTTGAGAAACAGCTGCGCCGAAAGATTCGTTTCTCGAACCTCTAATTGGATCCGACTGCGACGCTGATAGGCCAGTTTGGAAACGAGCTTTTGCACCAACGATGTGCCGACGGACTTGCGCCGAAAATCCGGATGCACCGCAAACGACAAAATGTGGATGCTCGTCGGTTGCAACTCATAGATCATGAAGCCCACAACACGCTCGGCATACTCGGCAACCATGCCAATACTATCTCGCTGACGCAAGCAGTTGATGAACTCATCCTCCGTCCATGGAAACTCGAAACTCGCCGATTCGATTTCAAGCACCGAAAGCATATCGCGCCGAATCAACCAACGAATATGAACCGACTGTTTGGTATTTGCCGACTTAGACATCGATACGATTCCTTTCGCACCCAATCGCCACTCCAGCTGTCGAAAACTCACGGGTAACATAGCAACCATCCGGAGCTGCTCCAAGACGGATTCAGGGAATGCCCCGAAAATGCTAGCGTTCTTGACTTGGTTAGTTTTACTTGCTGGACAGTTATTTGGCCAGAAGCGAACCAACATCCAGACCCACTGCTCTACTGGAACTGCTTTGCTTCCGGAGCCGCTTTGCTCTTGGACCCAGTTGCATGCAACGAGCAGGTTCCCTCGGGGCAGTTTCGACGGGCGATTTGATAACGCCGATTGGCAATCGCTCGATAGCCCCAACTCCATAATGGCATGAGCCCCGGAATGTGCATCATCGGTGCCAATGGCCAGAGGATCGCTAAGAGTCGGGTCAGATACCGCAGAGCATAAGCCCCCCCGTAACGCTTTCCCGACGGTGAGATCACCCACATCTGCTCCATGAGTTGCTCATGGGTCAAATCCGGGTAGAGCTTCGACACCATCGGTTCGTGCAACGAAACAAAACAAAGCCGATTGAAGATATCGATCCGGCGAAGGTTCGCCACTTGACCGATGCAGAACTTGCATTGGCCGTCATAGAGTACGACCGAAGTATTTGGCTCGATTGCTTGGTTTATCTGGTTTGTTTGGGGTTCAGTGGACATCCAATTCCGTTCCCTTCTTCTTGTGAAACCGAATTCCCTCCCCGCATTCTAACCGACGGGCCGAGCAATCCTCCAGAAAAGAGGGAAAAACGTCGGTCTCGATGGGCTTACCCCCCTCCTGGGACATCTCCATCTCCATCCGCAATTCCTTGGCCGAAATGTTCAAGGTGTGGCTCGTGAGCACAACTCCGATCGGGTCGTCAGACAAGAGCCCCCAGCAATCCTTCATTAAAGGCACAAGGTCCCGATGGATCTCCCAAGCTTCGCCTTTGCGTCCGTGCCCATAACTGGGAGGATCGAGCACCACCAACTCGTAGCGACTCTCCCGCTTGAGCTCGCGGGTGACGTACCTGCGGGCATCTTCCACAATCCAACGAATCGGCTTGTCCTCGAGCCCCGAAAGCTTGGCATTGGTTCGTGCCCAATCGACCGCTTGCTTCATCGCATCGACATGCGTAACGGTCGCTCCTCGCTTTGCCATCCACAACGTGGTCGAACCGGTGTAAGCGAATAAATGAAGCACCCGCACCGGACCCTGAGCGAGCCTTGCCTCAATGCTCTGTGAAAACCATCCCCACTGATTCCAATGCTCTGGAAATACTCCTAGCTGACCTGTCTTCTGGGGAACGATCTGCAAGGTCAACTCCTGAACCTCGCACTCCCAGCCCTCGAGCATCTCACTCAGCGCTCGACTCGACTCCAAGGCTACCTGCCAGCTTCCCCCACTGGCATTCATCCGCTCCCCTCGATAAATCAGTTCTGCTGATTCCCAAGCTTCCGGAATGGATTTCGGCGTCCAAGCCCCCTTAGCGGGACGATCTACGGTGATCGGACCGAACCTTTCGAGCTTGCGACCATCGCCAAAGTCGATCAGTTCGTACCCTTGTTGATCGGACTTCATGTGCTGGCCTACCGCTAACCCTTGAGGAAATACCCGTTTGGACCTATGATTCCCGCTCCAGTATACGTCCTAACGCGGGGGTGACCGCGTTCTATAAGGACAAATCTCCATAACCCCTTCGATGAGTCATTCGTCCGATGCGACACGTGCTATCGGCTATCGTTCAAAATGTGCCTGGAGTACTCGCGCACATTTCTGGAATGCTGGCGTCTAGAGGATACAACATTGATTCGCTAGCGGTAGGCGAAACAGAAATTGCCGGTCTCTCGCGGATGACCTTCGTCGTCCGTGGTGATGATCGGGTCTTGGAACAAGTTCGCAAGCAACTCGAAAAGATCGTCACGGTCGTATCCGTCCAAGACATCAGCTCCAACGACTATGTCGAGCGCGATTTGATGCTCATCAAAGTCTCGGCTCCAACCGGTACCAAACGAAGTGAAATCCGTGAGCTTGCCGAAATCTTCCGCGCTCGAATCGTAGACGTCGGGCCCGAAGAGATGATGATCGAAATCTCCGGTCGTGAAAATAAAGTCCAAGCGTTCATCGAACGCATGAGGCCTTATGGCATCAACGAACTTGTACGCACGGGCCGGATCGCCATGGTTCGGGGAAGCAACCCGAACGCCTTTAGCGACGAAGCTCGCGCGAACTTCGATATCCAATCCCCAAACTCTTAAACCCTCTCTATCCTCTGGTTGACATAGCATGACTGCAAAAATCTATTACGAACAAGACGCTGATCTTTCGGTTCTCAAAGACAAGACCATCGCAATCTTGGGATACGGCTCCCAAGGGCACGCGCAAGCACAGAACTTGCGCGATAGCGGTTGCAAGGTGATTATCGGGCAACGCCCCGGTAGCAAGAACTATGATCTTGCTGTCAGCCATGGCTTCCAACCTATGGAGATCGACCAAGCAAGCCGCAGTGCGGACATCATCAACGTACTGCTCCCCGATGAAGTCCAAGGGGATCTGTTCCGCACCCACATCAAGCCCAACCTGACTCCAGGCAACGTGCTGATGTGCTCCCACGGCTTCAACCTGCACTTCGGCCAAATCGAACCTCCCAAGGGCGTCGATGCCTTGCTCGTGGCTCCCAAAGGACCCGGACACCTGGTGCGCAGTGAATACACCAAGGGTGGTGGCGTTCCTTGCCTAATCGCCCTCGGTACCGGCGCAAGCGAAACCACCAAGAAGATCGGCTTGGCCTACGCCAAAGGCATCGGCGGAACCCGCGGTGGTGTCATCGAAACGACAATCGCCGAAGAAACCGAGACCGATCTTTTCGGCGAACAAGTCGTCTTGTGCGGCGGCGTGAGCGAGTTGGTCAAAGCAGGTTTCGAAACCTTGGTCGAAGCCGGCTATCAACCTGAAATGGCTTACTTTGAATGCATGCACGAACTGAAACTGATCGTCGATCTGCTTTACCAAGGTGGATTGAACTACATGCGCTACAGTATCTCGAACACCGCAGAGTTTGGCGACTACACCCGCGGACCTCGAATCATCACCCCAGAAACCAAGAAGGAAATGAAAAAGATCCTTCGCGAGATCCAAACCGGTCAGTTTGCTAAAGAATGGATCTTGGAGAATAAAGCCGGCGCCCCGGCGTTCAAGGCCTCTCGTCGCCTCGAACGCAAACACCAAATCGAACAAGTCGGTCAGCGCCTTCGCGGTCTGATGAAATGGATCGATGCGAAGGTCGTCGACTAAGCTTAGCGATCCATGTACGCATGATCGCTTGTCAGGGAATCAGCATTCAATCGATCGGCAAACTACTTGCCGGTCGACTGGAGCCTCTCGAAATATCTCTCTCGATCCGCAGCCTCGCCGGCTCCGCTTACAGGGATCCCCGTCTCATAGAAAATGCCGTTTTTGAGCCCAAGTTCCGCAAGCTTTTGTCGGGACTTGTCGATCGGCACAAAGTTTTTTGAAGCCTCCGACATCGCCGTCGATATCCCTTCGATGTCTGTATCTCCGGGAATCGTTCGGACAATTTTTCCTCCGGAGCCAAACATGTCTGGCTCGATCAGCACATAGCCATCCGTTAAAGCCTCGCCATCGACTTTGGCAAGCTCCTGCATCCTCTCGGCACTCGCGTAGACGAACCGACCACGGATAGGATCCGACCACGCGACCTTGGCAAGGTGCTCCTCAAGTTCTTTTCGACGTTGCTCGGTCTCGGCAATCACCAACGCTAAAGGCTGGTTATCGGCAGCTGCCACCACCATTCCCACCTTGGCATTCAAGGTGATCGGCAATGCAGGTGTCCCGTGTGTCTCTTTGGGTTTGTAATTCGCCGCGATACGGTCCATCCCCTTGGCCATCTCTGCACCATCGACAAACAGACCACCCGGGCCCTTGCCTGTTCCCTTGTTCTTCACCGCCGGGGTTCCATCTGGCTTGAGAATCGCAAAAGCAGTATTGGAAACCTGACCCATGACAAGCTTGCTCATGAACTGCCGTTCGGACTCATCCTCGTAAGCAGTCAAACGGATGCACACGAAGTTCTTCGATGCTTCGATCACCTCGGGTTGGTGCAAGTACGTGCTGTCGATCTTGCCCTTGCCTGGACACCACATGCCCGATACCCCCGCACAACTGGGATTTCCGCTGACAAAAAGGATCGGCTTGCCCGTTCGCTCGGCTTCTTCGAGCCCCCGGCTCAGAGTGGCAAACCATTGGATCGCCGCAGGTTCTTGGGTAACAACTTGGTCCGCTTTAGGTGCGTCCACGCTAGGTTGCCTTGCCTGCCTCATCGGGGGACGGCCTCCCCCTCGCGGTGGACGACCGGGTGGCTGGCAAAATGCCGGTGCCGAGCCACACACCAAGAAAAAACATGCCGCTAACCTAGAAAACCTCATCCTAAAACCTCTGAAATCGATGTTCTACGGGTCAAGTAAAAAGGACGTTACAGTTCCCTAACCCGCCCAAATCGACAGAGTTGCTCGCTCGATGCCTAGTTTTTGCTAAAAAGATTTCCTCTAACATCAAATCGGAACGTCTTTGTCTCGGTGTGGTTCGAATCGCTAGGATCTTTAGCAAGATCCACTAGTGCAAGATCCACTACAGGCTGCTTGGCTCTTGCATCAGCGCTCCATCAGCGTCGATTAGCGGTCCAACGGCGGTCCATTAGCGGTTCAAGATTGCCCCACATAAAACGACAAGACGCCGACTCGATGTTTGTTGGTGCATCGAATCGGCGTCCGTCATCGAACGACTGTTGATCTGTGTGGTATGGCTGAGCCCTAAGCGGCCCTCCTGCGAGGTTGCTCTCTGCGATCGAGCTCCCCATCGATCATCGGCTGCGGCCGAGAATCGCTAAGCTCGAGTCGCAGCACTCGGACGTCTGAAGGTGCCTCGACTCCGATCCGAACCTTGTCACCGCCGATCCGGACGATCGTCAAGACGATATCGTCCCCGAGATAGATTCGCTCAGACTCTTTCCTGCTCAAAATCAACATGATTCAAAAATTCCTTTGGGTATCTTCTTTCTCGACCACTCTAGGCCCTACTGACTTGTCGCTAAGTCGCGGGGATCAGATCCTTGACGCACCGCATCCCTGATCGTTGCCCGCTAGAATCGTAAAACAAAACTCTAGCCGACCTTAAGTCCAACACAGCGGTCAACCGAACGCTTCGCGGACCATGCAAACAATAAAAAACTCCACACGGACTTCCCTGCCTTATCAAACACTCCTCGGTCATCGGGAACGCGTTCGGAAGCAACTGGTGCATCCGGCAGAGTTCCTCCAAGACCACATCCCTTATACGGCTCAAGTTTGGCAATTTCACACACCTAGGTTCTTGGGTGATAACCCGCATTTTAGATGCGAGATGTATCCTGCCTGTTAGGCAAGCCTTACTATCGGCTTTCAACGGCAAAAATTTAGCCAGAACGGCAATTTACAAGCAGCTGTTTTCTTTATCGAGACAGCAATCTTTGCACGCTTGGCCCAAGCCTTCCAGATGGCAGGATTAGACCTATTTCGCACGAATCACTCAGGACCGATCGGATTCTGTGAAGTCCCTGAGATTACTTGGAAAGTCGTGGTTGTCGCCACAAGGTTCGAGTCCCCAAATTCAGCGCGCTACTGCTCCCTAGCACGAGCTTGATCTTCTTCTCCGGCGCGATCGAAACCTCTAGATCAAGCGATTCTTCTTGAGCCCCAAGCTCTTTTCGATAGGCGACTTGATCATCGACCCAAACCTCGACCGCTATGGGCGACTGCGCTTCGGATTCATTAGCCCTCTCGATGCGAGCTTGCAACTTGGTCATCCCTGCCGGTGCCCGAAACTGGTACTCGCCCGGGCCCGGAAACAAAAGATCCTCACTGGACCCCTTACCCTCGACCCATCGTGGCCGGGTTGTTTTGGATAACAACGTATCGAACTCTCCAAAACCAACCTTCTTGGTCGAACGGGAATCGAGCACGTCCAAGCCCGAGAGCCAAGCCATCTTGTCCAGTCCGCAATCGATACCCTGCAACCATTCGATCGGAACGCTGAGGCTCTCTCCCCAAGAGCCAGCTAGTTCCAAGGAATCTCCCACCACCTTGGCTCGCTGTGCGACCAGAGAACTACCGTTGCTCAGTTCAACGCGGAAACCCTTGGGGCTCGTCGCTTGCTGTTTGCGAAACCATACAACCCCCGCTAATCGATCCACCGACGCATCTACAATCTGTCCGTCGACATCGAATTGAATCTTCCCATCGACAATCCCCTTGATCACCCCATCGACGCGGTCGAGCGCTCCGCCAGGCCGAACGACAATCAACGCATCGGATTTGAGATCCTCACGCAGGAAGGCGGCCCAAGCCTCCTCGGTCTTTGCATCGAGCTTCTTGAGCTTCAAGTATTTCAGCTCCCCTGCAAATCCGTTTTGTGCGAGCTTATCGCTCAGCTGGATCGTCCAGTTTTTCTCCTTGCCCACGATCTTTTGAACGGCCAACACCGAGCCGTCGGTCAAACCTGCCTTCCAAGCGCCCGAGGTAGAGTCAGAACCGCGACCGGCATTCTTGCCGCTGCGTTCGATCCTGAGGATCTCGTCGGACTTCTTGATCACATCCGCTCCTGCTGCAGCTTCGGCAGACTTGTAGACGAGGCTTTCTTGATCGATCGATACCAAGTTCCCATTCCAGCTTTGGCCATGGATGTCGGTGATCCGAAGCCCCGGAACCGATTGCGCCATGGCTGTGGAAAGACACATCCCGAGGAACAGCATCGAAACGGTTGGCAAGACACATGCAAGCCGAAAGAAAGACCACGAGAACCGATAGGATCCGAAGAGAGCAGTATTGGGTTGCATGTTTGTTCCGCCGACAAAGAAAAACGTCAGACCTCTCCGACCTAGCCAGTAAATCGTACACGTTGGCAAGTTATTTGCATACCGCGCCCCCATGCCTTTGAACTCGCCTAATCGTTCCCACGACAAACAAGAGCCCAAATTTTCGTCGCTTTTTTCGTGCTCGTGCTCGTGCTC
>CAILTZ010000525.1 GCA_903837255.1 uncultured Pirellula sp.
GATAGTCGGAGTAAGTGCGAGGACGGTTCCCTGACTTCTGACGCTCCTTGACCATATCCGCCGCCTGACTGAGCATGGTGCTATCGACATCGCACAGCGAAACGACTTCGACCGGTGCGACTTGGATCAAGCGGAACAAATCGGCTTTGCCATACCAACCGGTGCCGATGAGTCCTACGCGTTTCTTGGGGGAATCTTGGAGGGCCGCGATTGTTTCGCGATAAGGAAGCATCAAGCTGCCGGTGGCCGCAAGTCCAGCACCTAGGATCTGGCGACGAGCAAACGGAGTATTCATCTAAAAACAGACCTTGTGAAATATCTAAGTTGGGTTGTTGTAAATCGAGCCAGAAGTATAACCGATAGATCGGCCTTTTGGACCTCCCCGATCGACATGAAAACCGCTGGAAAATGACAACCGACCCTGTCCCCGAAAAATCCAGTAACACTGCAAAACCCAGCAGCACTGAAAAACGCAGCAGCATCACGTGGGATGCAATCATCGTCGGCGGGGGGGCGGCGGGATTGTGGGCCGCTGGAACGGCTGCCCAGAGGGGGAAAAAAGTCTTGGTGCTCGAGAAGAACAACAAGGCCGGTGTGAAAATCCTCATGTCGGGTGGAACGCGTTGCAACATCACCCACCACTGCGACAGCCGAAAAATCGCAGAGGCTTTTGGCAAACAGGGAAGGGTCTTGCTGTCGGTTCTCAATCGGCTCTCGCCTGAGGACGTTGTCAGAGAGTTTGAATCCGAGGGGGTTGCCACAAAAGTCGAGGAGACGGGCAAGGTCTTTCCGGTGAGCGATCGTGCAATCGACGTCCGGGACGCAGTGGTCCGCCGTTTGGCCCGATATGGTGCAGAACTGCTTTGTGGCTGTGCCGTAGAAACCATAAAACCGGCCATGGGAGGCCAGGGCTTCTGCGTCAGGGCAAAGGTCCAAGGCAACTGCGTGGAACTGGCATGCAAAACCGTCCTGATCACCACCGGGGGACTCAGCTACAGCGGATGCGGTACGACCGGCGATGGGTACGCTTGGGTGCGTGGCATGGGACATACGGTCACCCCGCTCAGACCAGCATTGACTCCGTTGACATCGCCGGATGCCAGAGTGCACGAACTCAGTGGACTGACTCTCGATGATGTATTGGTCCGCGCAGATGTTTTTGCGCATGGGCTAGAGACTAAACCGCTCAAGCTCCAGCGGCGGGAGTCGCGCGGTGGGTTCCTCTGGACGCACAAAGGCTGTAGCGGTCCGACTAGCATGAACGTTTCTCGATGCCTGTCGGATCGCAGTCCAGAAGACCGCTTGGAACTGGTCATCGATTTGCTGCCTGATTCGACCGTGCAGCAGCTCGAAGAATGGATTGCCCACGAGACGCGACAGAGCAATCGAGCGATTTCGACAGTGCTGGCAAGCCGCATTCCCAAACGGCTCGCTAGCTCGATCCTCCAGGGCATCGGAGCGGCTTACGATCCGCACTTGGCCGAGCTACCTAAGTCGATCCGTTTGAAGATGATCGAGAATATCAAGCAGCATCGGATTCCCATCTCCGGAACGTTGGGATATCCCAAGGCCGAGGTCACGGCCGGAGGGGTAGAAATTGGAGAGGTGAATTTTCAGGACATGCAAAGCCGCCTTCAGCCAGGCTTGTTCCTGGCCGGGGAAATCCTCGATCTCGATGGCCCCATCGGTGGCTACAACTTCCAAGCTGCCTGGAGCACGGGGCACACCGCAGGTCTACACGTTGGTTGATGCAGGGGATTCCACTGTGTGGCTAATGCAGGGGATTTCGCAGGGTTTTTGCAGGAAATTTTGCCACTTGATGCATACTACAAAAGAACGGCAAAAAGGTTACAACATACAGTAGTGAAAAGAACGTTTTTGTACTGTTGAGCCGAAAAGCGACGTCATGAAGATTGTATGCAAACGCGAAAAGTTCCTTAGCGGATTTCTCATCGTCTCGGGTCTGGTACCGACCCGTAGCCCCAAGGACATCCTAAGCAACATCAAGCTCGAGGCGATCGACGGTAAGGTCGTGTTGATGGCCACCGACCAAGAGGCGGGTATCCGCCTGGAAATCGAAGAGGTCGAGATCCTCACGCCTGGCAAAGCTCTACTGAACGTTCAGCGAATTGGTAATATTTTGCGAGAGGCTAGCGACGAGCTACTGACCCTCGAAACCACCCCCAATGCACTCGACATCCATGGGGTGAACTCCGAGTACCATCTACAGCTTGCGAACCCCGACGAGTACCCCTCGGTGGGTAAGTTTGCCGAGGATAGCTACTTCGAAATGCCAGCGATTGCGTTTCGAGAGATGGTTCGCAGGACCATCTTTGCTACCGATACCGAAAGCACCCGTTACCAGCTCGGTGGCGTGCTCTTTGAAATGGAAGGCGAAGAAATCACCACTGTGGCAACCGACGGGCGTCGGTTGGCCTGCATGCGGGGCAAAGGAAATTCAGTCAACGGTTTTAAGAATGTCGGTGCCTCGACAATCGTTCCGACCAAGACACTGCAAACCATCGAGCGATCGATCGCCGATAGCGATTCGAGCGTCAAGATAGCCGCACGTGCGAGCGATATTCTGTTCAAGACTGATCGTTGCACTCTGTTTTCGCGATTGGTAGAAGGACGATACCCGAACTGGAAATCCGTCATTCCTACCCAAGAGGGGCGGACTCGTATCTCGGGGCTCGTCGGTCCTTTCTTCGCTTCGGTTCGACAAGCATCCATCGTCGCGGACCCCGAAAGCCGCGGAATTGAGTTCCAGTTCGGAAATGGGACCATGATCGTAGGTGCCAAAACCGCAGATGTCGGTCAATCCCGCGTCGAAATCCCGATCGACTTCCACGAAACTCCGATCGCTATGACCATGGACTACCGGTTCGTTTTGGATTTTTTCAAAGTGTTGCCGCCAGAGAGCACCTTCTCACTGCTGGTAAAATCCAATACCGAACCGGCTCTGTACAACACCGAGGATGGCTACACCTATGTGGTTATGCCGATGTCGAAGCACTAAGCCTTGGCTTATCGCATGTTGCTTCGCGTTCGCTTCAGCCCATGCAACTGAGCCACGTATCGTTGGAGAGCCCATCGATGGGAGTCGATCGATATCCGTCCAAGTCGACGGGAGCCCATTAACGATCACCACAACCTCACGGTTGGAGGGAGCGGTTCACTCCATACTCTGGAACGGCCAGGAGTTTATCGACAGCACCGATCATGGGCGTCAGCTACAGTCTGGGCAGAGCGGTACAATCCGACCGAGGCCGGTTCACGCCGGGAAGGGGCGGTGGGACCGCTTATAGGATCGGCGTGTATGAAAACAGGACCGCTGATGGACGCTAATATTCGCTAATATAGAACCACTCAAAACCGCTTGGCTGTTTGGTTTTAGCCCGGAGGGCGGCACAAGAACTGCCGGTGTGCGTAAGCCTAATGGCACTGACTTTAGCCTGATTTATCCTTTTGAATGCATTTTGGGATTCGCCTTTTGTAGTTTTGAGGGTTGTTGCTTTTTCTATAAGCCTCGCGTTCATAATGCCTCCCAGGTCTATTGGGTAACTTTTCTTTTTGAGCGTACCCCAGGGCACGTTCGTAGGCAGCTACCCATGCATGACCATCGGCAAACATCTTTGACATCAGAAACGTTCTAAAGGTGGTGCAGACACGTTTGAAGCTCAGGCGTCGTGGCGGGAGGTTGACCCCAGAAGCGGCTTGACGTCGAAACTGCACGATCAAATTGTAGGCAACCGTCGAAGCTAGTAATTCCTTCTCAAATGTATCCTGACTACGTGCTCGGAGATGCTCAGCATCGAGCACTATTTTGAAGTTTCGAATATCGATTTCTATCGTGCCACGCTGTACGTACAGTTCAGCGAATGTTTCTGCATGGTAGTTTTGGTCAGTTACTAAGTAGACCTTAAGATCCTCGTGAACTACGATCTCGTGAAGCCAAACATGCAATGTTATATCGGGTGTAATATGAGGTCGTCCAGCGCGATCTTTCGGCGTTGGTTTCCAAGCGTAGAACCATGTTTTGTAGTTTTCACCCTGGTCAATCAGTTTGGCCTTGGGGTACATAGACTTGAATCGCTGTTTGGTAAGACGAAGCACAAAACGCTTATCAGAGGTGGAAATCTGATGAGCAACTGCAAAGATACCGAAATTCGAATCAGCCATTACTAGGCTATCCTTGGGCATCTGCTCCAAAGCTTGGCCGATAAGCGCTGTTTCTGACACCGCATTTTCGCCATACATTGCGCCAACTTTGGGTAACAGCGCCGTCGCGCTTGATAGCTCATGAGCGACGACCAAGAGTGCTACCGGCCAGGCGCTATTGTCAGACGCTGGTGGGTAGAGCCTGCGAAACTCGGGCTCAGGCGGCA
>CAILTZ010000526.1 GCA_903837255.1 uncultured Pirellula sp.
CATTTTCAGTTGTTGATGGAGGAGTTGGATGCCACGGATGCGACCGAATCGCAGTTTGAGGACATGCACGAGACGATTGCGAAAGTTGCCTGCGAGGACCAAGATGCGTTTCTTCGATTGGCATTGGTCGACGGTGTTGGATGTCGGACGATGCGTCGTCTGCTGGTCCGTTTTGGAACTGCCACGGGGGTGCTCAAGGCATCCTTGAAAGAACTTGGGCAGGTCGAAAGGGTTGGCCCCAAGGTAGCCACAGCAATACGCGATGCGAACACTAGCGGGTATGCAAACGAGGTCTTGAGAATCTGTAAAGAACAGAGCGTCGATCTGCTCTTTCCGGGAGACCCGAGAATTCCCGCCCTTTTGACCGAGATCAGCGATCCACCGTTAGTGCTCTATCTCCAAGGGGAGTTTCGATCGGAGGATGCGTTGTCCGTGGGGATGGTTGGGACACGCCACGCGACGGCTTACGGTCGCTACATGGCTGAGCGATTGACCAAGGGTTTATGTGGCTATGGGTGTACGATTGTCAGCGGATTGGCTCGAGGCATCGATGGAGTTTGCCATCGCAAGGCGCTCGAATGCTCTGGCCGCACGATCGCGGTGCTTGGGAGTAGTCTGACGGAAGTGTATCCGCCCGAGCATGTGGAATTGGCAAAGAGCATCAAAGCGCGGGGGGCTTTGATCAGTGAAACTCCACCGTTGGCCAAACCCAAGGCTGGAGTTTTCCCTCAGCGGAACCGCATCATCAGCGGATTGAGTTTGGGTGTTGTGGTTGTCGAGGCGGCCGAGCGGTCCGGATCCTTGATTACCGCGAGGCATGCAGGTGAGCAGGGCCGAGACGTGTTTGCGGTGCCTGGCCAAGCCAGTGCACCGACCTCGCGAGGCTCCAACCGATTGATCCGCGACGGTGCGCTTTTGGTACAAGACGCCGAGGATATCCTCGAGCATCTAGGACCATTGACTCGCAGCGCCAAGCTCAGTGGCGGTCAGGTCGTCCAGCAACCCAAGGAGCTCGTGCTCAATGAAATCGAGCGAAGCGTTTTGCAGGCGATCGATGTTTTGCCCACCGACATCGACCTGATCGTCCAACGCAGCAAACTTGCCGTCTCCCAGGTCTTAAGCACATTGAGCGTGCTTGAGCTCAAGGGAGCCATCAAGCGGACAGGAGGTAGGAGTTTTGGGCGCAAGTATCAGCTTTAGGTACTGGCAGCTTTCTCGGCAGTGGGTTACTGGAGGGGTGACGAGGAGGCCAGGAACAGTCGCTTGCTGAAGGCGCGGTTGAAGCCGATGTTGTTTAGCGAGGAGTTCGTATTGAGGTTGATGTTGGAAATCTGCCTAAAGCCTGGGGTGCCTTGGGTAGTCCCCGGGTTCGAGGCTCGGAAGGAAAAGTCTGCTGGTTGGGAGACTTCGACGTTGTAAGTGCCTTGTTGGATATTATTGAAGGCATAGTCGCCGTTTTGACCACTGAGGGTCGAGAGCGATACAGGGGTTAGTCCCGTGAAGGGGGTGCCAGTCAAAAGGACGCTGGCGCCTGGGATACCCACGTCGCCGGCATCGCTAACGCCGTTGTTATTGCGATCTTCGTAGACTCGTCCCGTCAGGTTGACCTTGGGGGCTTCGAGGTTCGTGGAAACCTGAGCCGTATTGTTATTCAAATTCGATTCCGAAACGCTTGCATCGGAGGTGCCAATCACGGCGGTGTTGATCAACGATGGCCCGAGGGTTCCCGGGAGTACTGCCGCAACGATTTGGATATTGCTTTGGCTCGACAGGGCTGCGAGGTTGCCGACATTGAAAACGATGTTGTCTGGGTTCGATGGGTTGTTGTCGACGGCCGAGGCAGGGACGCTGACGAACGCATTGTTCAGCGATGCGCTGATGACTCGCAAGCCGTCGGGAATGTTGTCGCTTAGGACAACTTCCTTGGCATCGATCGGGCTGTTGTTGATCGCCTTGAGTGTGTAGGTGATCGTGCTGCCTTCGGTGGTTGCAGCCGGGCCAAATTTTTCGATAGCAAGATCGAAATTCGGATTCAGACCGATATCGATCGAGAAGTCGGTGTTGGGGTCGCTATCGCCATCGTTTGCAGGGGTGTTTTGCGGATTGAGCACTACGCGTTTGGTGACCAAACCACCACCGACAAATTGCACCGCGGTGTTCGCATTGTTCGCAATCCCGTTGGGTACTACCGAGCTGACCACGTATCCGGCTGCGGAACCGCCAGTTGCAAACTGAGAGGATGGGATTACAACAAAGTAGAGGCCTTGGGGGATCGGGCTGAATGTGTAGACCCCCGCGCCATTCGTGGTTGCGGTGCGAAGGGCTCCGAGGGAACTTACAGCTTGTTGGTCGATACCCGGGCTGTAGATCCCATCGTTGTTGGAGTCTTCGAACAATTGCAGCAGCACGTTGGGCACGCCGACTTCCGGTTGAGCACCGGTGTTGTCGAAGATCCCGTTATTGTTTTTATCCGCGAAGACTTGGTTTCCGATGGCCATCGCGGTGAGGTTTGCGATGTTGAGCGTTCGGGTGGTCGGACCGACGGTGCTAAAGGCGTTA
>CAILTZ010000527.1 GCA_903837255.1 uncultured Pirellula sp.
AGATTCAATACTTAATGGAGTGGTCGGTCTTGCACACGAACCCTCAGGAAATGATGGTTCGCGTGCAATCTAGTATCAATTGCGGCGACCACCGTCCTGAACCCGATCTGGTATGGTCTCGCAGGATGCCAGCCAAGCGAATACGTCCGACGCATGCGGACCTGCTGCTATTGATCGAAGTCTCCGATTCCAGCACGGAACAGGACATGGGAGAAAAAGCCGGGCTCTACGCCGAACATGATATTCCCGAGTATTGGGTCGTCGACATCCAGGCCGAACAGGTCCACGTGCACCGGACTCCGAGCCAAGGAAGCTACCAATCGATCCAGTCGTTTGACAAATCCGCCTTCATCAGCCCGCTCTGCCAGCCAGCCGCAACGCTATCGCTGGCAGAGCTGTTCGACCTCGATTCATGAACTAGAGTACCGACCCGGCTTCCGAGCGAAACGGTGACGAGCAAATTTGTCATCGCCAAGAGATGTATCCCGAATACTAAAGCCCTCAGGAGGTTCGCTTATTCTTTGCTGTCAGCCAGCGATCTAGTTGGTTGGCGAACGCTTGCAGGTTTTTTGCGGTGAAGTTGGGAGGGCCACCACCGACATGGCCTCCGCCTCGCAACTCGTCGAACAGGTTGCGCACAGCGAGTCGCTGGCCGATGTTGGAACCCGTGTAGAGCTCTCCTCGGGGATCGAGAGCCAGTGCATTTTTTGCAACGACTTCCGCTGCGAGTGGAATATCGGCAGTAACGACCAAATCGCCTGGCTGAACCAATTCGACGATTCGCCGATCGGCGACGTTCATCCCGGAAGGGACAAGCAGGGAGGCGATGAATTCAGACCGCGGAGTTGCCATACTCTGATTTGCTACCAACGTCAGCATGGTCTTGGTGCGTATGGCTGCACGAAACAGCAGCTCCTTGATCGTCGTTGGGCAAGCGTCGGCGTCAACCCAAATCTGCAAGATAAGTTCCTTGATCTGCCTTGCGATAGGCATCCTGGGGCCTGGAATAGTTCACCATCAATACCGTATCGCCATTCGCTATTTCCATCAAGCTTTGCGTGCCCATCGCCTGCTTGCCACGTCGTTTGATCCTGGCCGGGAAATTCACCGCAAGCAGGTGCGCGGCATCGGGCAGGCTTACCCGATGTGTACTGCATCTGGAAGCGCCGAATGAACGATTTGAGCTCCGATTCGCCCCGCTGATGCTCTACGCTGTAGCCTATCTTCTGTAGCCTATCCTCAGAGTCTCCGACTTTTTTGGTAGACTCAGTCTCACCGCAGCGCGAGTCTGGGTGGCTCAAGTCATTGATTGAGTCGGGAAGTCGGTGTATCCCTTTTCGCCTGTGGGCAAGTACCAATCGGACATCGGTGCATCGGCGGCCAGGGGACTGCCGTTCTTGAACCGCTCGACGAGGTCGGGATTGCTGATGAAGGGTCTTCCGAAGGCGATCAGGTCGGCATGTCCATCGGAGGTCGCTTTCTCAGCCATCGCCTGTGTGTAGCCGCAATTGCCAATCAACGGGCCGTGGTAGACTTTGCGGAACTCATCCAGAGTCATCGGTTCACCGAGCTTGTGGAATCCAAAGGCCAGACCGTCCATGACATGCAAGTATGCCAGACCCATGCTGTCGAGTTGGCTGGCGACGAACATAAACTGTTCTCGATAGTCTGGCGATCCCATATCATTGAAGGCGCCGTTCGGGGAAAGCCGAACGCCGATCCGGTTGGCGGGCATGACCGACGCGACTGCTTCGACCACTTCCTTCAAAAAGCGATAGCGGTTCTCCATGCTCCCACCGTATTGGTCGGTTCGGTGATTGGTCTTCGATTGCAGGAACGCGTCGATGAGGTAGCCGTTGGCCCCGTGGATTTCCACGCCGTCGAAGCCCGCGGCGATCGCTCGCTGAGCCGCTCGTTGGTAGTCACCGACCACTCTTGGAATCTCCGCCGTTTCCAAAGCCCGAGGGACTTCGTGCGGTTGCTTTCCGCTCGGGGTGTGGATGTATTCCTCGTTGATCTTGATCGCTGAGGGAGCCACGGCGGGTTTCCCGTTGTGGAAGCTGCTGTGGGACGCGCGGCCCATGTGCCAAAGCTGTAGGAAGATCACGCCTCCCTTCTCATGCACCGCATGGGTCGTGTGTTTCCAGCCTTCCGTCATCTCGTCGGTGTAGATGCCCGGGGACTCGTTCCAGCCGTTGGCCTCCTCTGAGATCGTGGTCGCTTCACTGATGAGCAGGCCAGCCGAACTACGTTGGGCGTAGTATTCGGCCATCAGTCGGTTTGCAAGGCGTGCGGTTCCGGCCCTCGAGCGGGTCATCGGGGCCAGAACGATGCGGTTTCGGAGTGTCAGATCACGCAGAGCAAAGGGCTGAAAAAGAACGCCGCTGGACATAGAGAATAGCCGTTTTGATTGAGAAGCATGTTTATTCGGGCCAAAGCGTTCGGTCGGTTCAGGTACGGACTTCCGTCTGGTCGACTCGGCTCACGACTCCGCGTTTGCGGTATCATAGAGTCTGTCCATCGATTGGCCAAGGACTCACGGAAGGGCTGGGTAATTGCATGCGAACAAGCATGGCATTGCCTGGGTACCATGCCCTCGGGAACTCAAAGTGGCTTAAACCGGAAGCTCGAACCCCTTGCGGCGCTGGCGGGTCAGCAGGCCGTTGGCTTGGGGATCGCTCAGAAACGATTCATTCGATGGGTCCCAACGCAAGGGTCGATCAAGCTCCCGAGTGATGTTGGCCAAATGGCACACCGAGATCGAGCGATGCCCGATCTCGACATCGGCCACGGGAAGCTCTCGCGATTTGATACAGTCTAG
>CAILTZ010000528.1 GCA_903837255.1 uncultured Pirellula sp.
CATCCATGGCATTGGAGACCGGGGCTGCTTTCTACACAGGCCTTGGTCTGCTGATCTTGGGTAACGGATTTTTTAAGCCGAACATATCGTCGATTGTTGGCCAACTCTATGCCAATGCGCCGGACAAGAAGGACGGGGCGTATACGATCTTTTATATGGGGATCAACGCCGGTGCGTTTCTGGGCATTCTTTTCTGCGGATACATAGGCGAAAAGGTTGGTTGGAGTTACGGGTTTGGTTTGGCGGGAATCTTCATGGCCCTTGGACTCGTTATGTTCGCTTTAGGAAGGCCCATCTTTGGTCAGGTGGGCAGGCGCGGCGTGAGCCTCACATCCACTCCTAATTCCGAGGCCCCAGCGTCCGTTCCCGAGAGCGTCGTTGTCGATCGTTTGTATGTCATCGGAATCCTTTCGTTCTTCACGATATTTTTCTGGATGGCCTTCGAGCAGGCTGGTGGATCGATGACCATCTTTGCCAAGGACTACACCGGCAGGATCCTCAGCGGGACCAATGCTACGATTTTCTTCTGGGTCAACACCTTGCTGACTTTGATCCCTTTGATCTTAGTCACCTACGTTTTGATTCGACTGATCGTCGCAACCTACAAACAAATCCCATGGTCCAATCTAGCGATTGCAATCAGCTTTGTATTCATTTGGGCGATCGCTCTGTGGATGCTCAACAAAGAGTTCAATATGAAAGCCTATCTGATTGAGTTTGCGGTGCCGACCAAAGCGGACCAGACTTCTGATGGACAACCCTCCGTGGAGCCAACGACTAAAATTGTTGGGCGAACTTTGCAATCCGATGTACCGTTGAACGTTGGGGACTCGATTTTCTTACTAGATCGAGAAAGCAAGTCCGGGGACGGAAAACTCAAACTGCTGACTAAGGATCAAGCAGCGTCATTCAAAGATGTTTACACGGCCAAGGTTCTGAAGATACAAGAGAATGAAACAGAGGTACCTGCGTCCTGGTTTGGGATTCTCAACTCCTTCTTTATCATAGCCCTCGCGCCGTTTCTGAGCAAAGTATGGGAGAGCAAGCTCAATCCGTCGGCACCTGTCAAATTTGGACTTGGGCTAATCCTCCTGGGTATCGGTTTCGGCGTCCTGGCGATTGGGAGTTCCGGTATCGATCGCGAGGCGAAATCAGCAACCGTGAGCATGTGGTGGCTAATCCTCGCCTATTTCTTTCATACAGTTGGCGAACTATGTGTTTCTCCAGTCGGACTTTCGTATGTCAGCAAGCTCGCACCTCTGAAGCTCGTAGGTCTGATGTTTGGTATCTGGTTTATTGCAACCGCAGTTGCAAATTACTTGGCAGGATGGTCTGGGAGTTATATCGACCCGATTTCCGAGCGTTACGGCCTAAAAGTCTTCTTCCTGATTTACACCGTAATCCCGATACTTTCCGGGTTACTCATTTGGCTCATCACGCCCAAAATCAGAGCGATGATGCACGGCATAGACTGACGGTATAGACTGACGGTATAGACTGATCGTTAGGAACGGACTATCAAGGATTAGGACATGTCAAGCGAACCACACAAACCCTTTATCTCAGACGACCAAAGCATCCCAGAATTGACTTGGTTTCCGGTCGTGATCGGGGCTTTGCTGGGGATCGTCTTTGGAGCCTCGTCGATCTATTTGGTGCTCAAGGTGGGACTGACCGTCTCGGCCTCGATCCCCGTTGCCGTGTTGTCGATTACCCTGTTTCGCGCCTTTAGCGCGATCACAGGGCTGCGCAAAACGACGATCCTGGAGAACAACATCGTTCAGACGACCGGCTCGGCTGGTGAGTCCCTGGCCTTTGCTGTCGGACTGATCATGCCCGCTCTATTACTGTTGGGTTTTGACATCGATGTCGTTCGGGTCATGACCATCAGCGTCTTCGGCGGACTGCTCGGGATCCTGCTGATGATCCCACTTCGTCAAGCGTTCATCGTCAAGCAGCATGGCAAATTGACGTTCCCCGAAGGCCGAGCCTGCGCCGAGGTACTCATCGCCGGCGAAAAAGGAGGCTCGACGGCCTCGATGATCTTCTCCGGATTTGGACTGGGGTTTCTATACCAAGCTGGCATGCAGGTGTTCAAATTCTGGGGGGAAGAAGCCTCGGTGCCTCTGTTCGCTAGCACGGCTGGAAAAACCGTAGGGCTCAAAGGAGCCGCCCTGTCGATCGAAGTCTCCCCGAGCCTGCTCGGGGTCGGTTACATCATCGGCCCAAAAATCGCAAGCATCATGGTAGCCGGCGGTGTCCTGGCCTACCTGGTTATCGCGCCGATGATCGCTACGTTCGGAGAGGGTTTAACCGCTCCCCTGGAGCCTGGTACGAAGCTGATTCGGGACATGGAAGGTAAGGAAATCCGTACGTCTTACATTCTCTACATCGGAGCCGGGGCGGTGGCCGCTGGCGGGATCCTGAGCATGCTCAAAGCCATGCCGGTGATTCTCGGAGCAGTATTCACCAGCTTCCGCGACTTGGTCGCAAGTCGAAACTCGGGAGGAGCCAACAAGCTCCGGACCGATACCGATCTACCGATCCCGTTGGTGGTCACGGCAAGCCTTGTTCTCGTTGCCTTGTTGATGGCAGTTCCCCAATTAGGATTGGGGTTTGGCTTTACTGGGCTCGTCGGAGCCATGATGATCGTTGTCTTTGGTTTTCTGTTCGTCACCGTCGCATCGAGACTCACCGGTGAGATCGGCTCGTCCTCGAATCCGATTTCCGGGATGACTGTCGCAACGCTGCTGCTTACATGCTTGATCCTGCTTGCCCTGGACGGATTTGGCTGGATTACAATCAACAAAGAGATCAAACTAACGGCGCTTACTGTTGCCGGAGTTGTTTGTATCGCTTCGTCAAATGGCGGGAGCACTGCCCAGGCCCTCAAGACCGGTCATTTGGTGGGGGCGACCCCCAGGTCGCAGCAGATTGCGATTCTCGTCGGGGCATTGACCAGTGCCCTGGTGGTCGGATTGGTTCTTCTTGCACTCAACGAAGCCAATACCACCTACAGCAAGAAAGCGGTTGAGGCCTACCAAGATGTTAAGATCGACGTAGCCGGATTGGCCAAGGACCATGTTCGATCTGGTGAATATTCTCAGGACAAGAACCAGTACTACGTGCTGAATCTGGGTCGGGCCGAAATCGACAAAGCGGTCCCACCCGGTCGGTATCTGCTCAACGAACAGGGGACGCCGGTCTATTTGGTAGACCCGGCGATCAACGGAAGCCTCAAGCTCGACGATCAGGGGAAAGACGTATCGAAGAGCAAGTTCGATGCGCCCAAAACGGTGCTGATGCAACTGATCATCGACGGGATTCTGGATCGTCGATTGCCTTGGGGGCTGGTCCTCATCGGCGTGGTCATAGCGATCACGCTCGAGCTCAGCGGAGTCGCGAGCCTGCCGTTTGCCGTCGGTGTGTATCTTCCCTTGGCGGCTTCGACCCCCATTTTTGTCGGGGGGATGATTCGCTGGTTGGTTGACAGATACCATCGCATTCCTGAGGGTAAAGAGGACGACTCGAGCCCGTCAGTTTTGTTGAGTTCCGGTTACATCGCCGGGGGCGCGATCGCCGCGGTGTTGATTTCCTTCATGAACTTCAATAAAGAGTGGTTCAACTCGTTCGACCGCAGCAGTTGGCTCGGGTGGGAAGCCAAGTCCAAGGAGTTGTCAGCAAGTGGCGATTTGGTGCAGGCATTCCTTTACTCCAATGGACCGGCACTTGCCGCCTTTGGGTTCTTGGCGTTGGTGCTATTGGTCGTCGGGATGCTACCAAAAAAGAGTGCCACGGCATAACCAAGAGCTTGCCATGCGTTTGTTGACACTGCTGGTCACCTCCTGGCGTTACTTCTGGCCCCTGCCCTACACGGTTTTTGGACTGATGGTCTTCTTGGTACCCATCCGAGGAAGTCGCAGTCTACTCTTCCATCGAGGGACCGTGGGAGTGATTGGTCCAGCGGTCGAAAGGCTGTTGGTTCGCGCCCCGGTGCTTGGTGGAGCCGCTGCGATGACCTTTGGGCATGCGATTTTAGCAAGAGACCGCGAGACATTCTTTTCGACATGGAATCATGAACGAATCCATGTCGATCAGTATCAAAGATGGGGTTGGCTATTCGTCCCGATGTACTTAGGAGTGAGCGTTTGGCTCATGCTCATAAGAAAGGATCCTTATTGGGACAACCCTTTCGAGATCGAGGCCCGCCGACTCGGGGATGGGATCGATTGCTAGGGGACCGACCGCAATCCATGCAGATCACAGCACTCGGCACCAATAGGCTTTAAGGTATCCGGTTTCTGGGCAATGCGTTGCGACAGGATGGTCCATGGCTGCGGATCGGGATTCGAAGATCTGAACCACACGGCCGCGAGAACGAGTGCCATCGGGGTTGGTTCCTGTAGCCCTCGCAGCCGTCTGGACGACTTGCATGAAGGATGGTCCATCGAGCAGCCCCGCGCAGCAGCACGTCAGGAGGATTCCGCCGCGTTTCACAAGCTGGATTGCCAGGCGATTCAAATCGATGTGCTTGCGAGTACCCTCTTCGAGCTCGGTCCGGGAACGGATCAGCTTGGGCGGATCGAGCACCACGATGTCGAACTGCTTGTTGTTTCTGGCCATGTCTCGCATGTAGGCGAACGCATCGGCGTGAACATATCTGACACGAACATCGTTGATGTCGGCATTCTTTTTGGCCATTGCGAGGGCTTCTTCGTCCAGGTCGACACCAACGACATCCGAAGCGGATCCGGTTTTTGCTGCCGCGACGGAGAAGCCA
>CAILTZ010000529.1 GCA_903837255.1 uncultured Pirellula sp.
CGCTGCGATTTGATGGTCACTGAATCAACCTTCGGCCTACCTGTATTCCGCTGGCCTGAGACTCCAAGCGTGATCCGCGAGTTGATTGGCTGGTGGCAGGAGAATCAGTCTCAAGGCCGCACCAGCTTGCTGCTTGCTTACTCGGTCGGCAAGGCGCAGCGGGTGCTAGCCGAAGTCCTCAACGCATGTGGGCTTGATGTCGCCCAGAAGATCGCAGTCCACGGAGCGATGCTCGGGCCTAACCGGGCCTACAGAGCCGCAGGCGTCGAACTTCCTGAATTTCCGTCGGCAGCCTCCTTGTCCAGCGATCACGATTGGTCGCAATCACTGGTTATCGGGCCACCTTCGAGCCAATCCACCGGATGGGTCAAGCGGTTCTCGAATCCTTCGCTAGCCATGGCCTCAGGTTGGATGGCAATCCGGGGAACTCGCAGACGACGCAGTGTCGACCGTGGCTTTGTCCTGTCGGACCATGTCGATTGGCCCGACTTGTTGACAGCCATCGACACTTGCCAGCCCGAGCAAGTTTGGGTCACGCACGGGTTTTCAGACGTGGTCTCAAGGTATTTGTCCGAGCGAGGAATGGCTGCCGAAGTGCTGCAGACCCGGTTTGCTGGCGAGGAGTCTGAACCGGCCAGCCAAGACACACCGGAGTTGACTCCATGAGAGCATTCGCAAGACTCTATCAGCGCATCGACGAGACGACCAAGACCAACGACAAGGTGTCTGCGATCCGCGAGTACTTCGCGGGTGCCTCCAACGCAGATGCGGCTTATGCGATCTACTTTTTGTTAGGCAACAAGCTCAAGCCCTCGTTGCCCACGAGGATTATTCGCCAAGCGGCTGCCAGCAGTGCAGAGATTCCGGATTGGCTATTCGAGGAAACCTATCAGTGGGTCGGCGATTTGGCAGAGACTGCGGCGGCGATGGCCAAAGGCACTTCGGTCTCCTGCGATGAGCCACTCCATCGAATCCTCCTCGATAGCCTGATCCCCTTGCTCCAAAGCACCGCTGGCAGCAAACGTGCGTCGGGCAAGTCCTCGAGTGGAACGCTCAAGCGGCAGGAGCTCGATGCAGCCGTTGCATCCAAACTGATCGAGTTTTGGAGCAGATACGATTTGCTCGAGCGGTTCGTGTTTAACAAGTTGCTTACAGGAAACCTGCGGGTTGGGGTGAGCACCAAGCTGGTGACCAAGGCGCTGAGCCAATGCTCTGGTGTACCACTAGACGAGTTAACGCATCGCTTGATGGGAGAGTGGGAACCGACCGAAGCTTTTTTTAAACAACTTATTGCACCCGAGTACGCGGAGGACTCCCCCGCGAAACCTTATCCGTTCTGCCTGGCGCACCCATTGCCCGATGGACATGCTAGAGAGCACTCTGCAAGCGATTATTTTGCTGAGTGGAAGTGGGATGGAATCCGAGCACAGCTTGTGCGACGCTCCGGACAGACGTTTTTGTGGTCGCGAGGCGAGGAGTTGCTCGAAGGTCGTTTTCCGGAGATCGAGTCGGCCGCACAGGGTTTGCCCGACGGATCAGTCCTCGACGGCGAGATCCTGGCGTATCGCGATGAGTCTCCGATGCCCTTTACGTTTTTGCAGCGTCGCATCCAAAGAAAAAAACCCAGTCCGAAAATGATGCAAGAGGTTCCCGTCGTGTTCGTCGCATTTGACGTCCTGGAACATGCGAGTCAGGATGTTCGAGGCGAGTCCTGCGAGAAACGCCGAAAGCTGCTCGAGTCACTGCCTCTGGGGACCCCTGCAAACGCAATGACCTTGCGTCGCAGTGAGGTCTTTGAGTTTGACGAATGGGCCAAAATGTTCCAACTCAGAGACAAGGCCAGGGAGTATGGCGCAGAGGGTTTGATGCTCAAGCATCGCTTGGGACTCTATGAAGTCGGACGAGTGACGGGAACTTGGTGGAAGTCCAAAGTAACCCCCTATACCGTCGATGCAGTGCTCGTTTATGCACAGCGCGGACATGGACGCCGTGCAGGGATGTTCTCGGATTACACGTTTGCCCTCTGGGACGAGGACCGCTTGGTACCCTTTGCCAAGGCTTATTCGGGCCTGACCGACGAGGAAATTGCCAAAGTTGATCGATGGATCAAGGAGCATACGACTCAGCGTTTTGGGCCCGTTCACGAGGTCCCCGCAGAGATCGTGATGGAGCTAGCCTTTGAAAACCTTCAAGTTTCGAGCCGTCACAAAAGCGGGATCGCCGTACGCTTCCCCCGAATTCTCAGATGGCGGCATGATAAAAACCCCAAGGATGCCGACGGTTTGGAGCAGATCAAGGAAATGCTAAGGCAACAAGGCAATCGAACATTTTGATTTGACGGTGTGCTAAGATTATCGTTACGTCTTTCGTTCCTCCCAGGAGTTACTCCACCAATCCTGATTCTGCTCTTTTGAAAAACCGAGCACGCCATGCATGAGAAACCTTCGTTCGCCGGTCGTATCGTCCTTGCACTCCTTCTTATGGTCATCTTTTACTGCCTTGCGCTAGCATTGGCCGGAACGCTGATCTTCCTGCCCATCGGCATGGCGATGTTCGCCAACCGCATCCATTTGAAACTTGCCATCCTTTCGTTCATCGGCGGATGCATGATCCTATGGTCGGTACTGCCACGCTGGGATCGTTTCGTCGCCCCGGGCCCTCAATTGACCGAGAAAGATCAACCAGAACTCTTCAGGCAACTTCAAAGCCTCGCGCAAAGCACCGACCAAGCGATGCCAGCCGAGGTCTATGCGCTGCCGGAAATGAACGCTTGGGTCGCTAACCGAGGGGGTATCATGGGACTCGGCAGCCGACGCATCATGGGGATCGGTATCCCGCTGATGCAAGTTCTCTCAACCCAACAACTTCGCGGTGTGCTGGCCCACGAATTCGGTCACTACTACGGAGGCGATACCAAACTCGGCCCCTGGCTCTTTGTCACTCGCTCGGCCATCATCCGTACCGTCGTTAACCTCGCCTCTAGCGGCTCGTCGATCCTCTATCTCCCCTTCGAATGGTACCTAAAACTCTTCTTGCGCCTGACCCAAAAGGTCTCCCGCCAACAAGAATTCACCGCCGATGCCCTCGCGGCAAAAATCGTCGGCCCTCAAGCCATCGGCGAAGCTCTCAAAGTGGTCCACTCCAAAGCGATGGCCTTCGACGGTTACTGGCAAAGTGAATACTCCCCTGCCCTCGAATGCGGCTATCGCCCACCCATGGCAAAAGGATTTCGAGAGTACTCCGATGCCCCGAAAATCAAAGAAGCGGTCTCTGAGGCCCTTAAGCAAGCCATGGAGAACTCAAAAAGCGATGTCTACGACTCTCACCCCGCCCTCAAAGAACGACTCGATGCAATCCAGCTTGTTCCAGGCCCACGTCTAACGGCCAACGATCCACCTGCAATCGACTGGATCCGAGATGTCGATGGTCTCGAAAAGCAAATGATCGATCACATGGCCAAATCGCTCGGTGTCCGCGCCCCGGAACCAATCTCCTGGGCAGAGAGTGTCCAACACGTACTTGTCCCCAACTACTTGAAAACCATTCAAGAGTACGGCGGAAAACTCAATGATCTAACCCTCGAACAAGCTGTCCGCAAACTCGGTGATCCCCTCAAGTACGCCGAGCTTCTGAATTCGAATGTGCTTCCTCACATCACCGACAACGACGCCAGGCGGGTATTCGGCGCTCGGGTCGTCGGAACCCTCGCAATCCTGGCCTTCCAACAGCGCGGCTGGACAATCCATAACCCCATCGGCCAAGTACCCTACGTCACCAAGCCCTCTCAGGAAGACAACAACGACCAGGAATACAATGACGAGGAATACAATGACGAGGAGTACAATGGCAACGGAGGTCAGGCCCAGCGACTCGAGCCCTTCGAATGGATCGAAGAATTCATCGAACGCAAATGCACTTGGGCAGAACTCCTGGAGCACTACCAAACGTATTCGGTCGACTCGGTTGCTCTCAGCGAGATACTCAAGAGCAATTAGCACAACAACGGCTATCTGCTCCAGTTAGACAAGTCACTGCAGACCAAGTAACTGCAGGCCAAAAAGCCAAGCTAACTCTGCGCTGCGTACTCTTCCCACCAACCGTCGATCCCTCCGGAATCCGAGGGCAACGGCAGAGGTAGACTCTCCGACTCGGTCCAAACCCTTTGGGCAAAATCGATGTCGATCGGATCGACTCGGTCGACAGATGCGGTGGGCTCTGCCAACTCCAATGGCTCTGAATCTGTCCACTCTTGCTCGAACCACAAGGGAACCGAATCGATCTGAGGCTCCTCGGTCACCAGCCTGATCTCTGGAGCAACCTCAGGCTCTTGCTTTGCAAGCACCCGAGTTCTAGCCGGCAGGACAATCGGCTCTGGCTCTTGTTGCTTGACATCGACGACTTCAATGACCATCGGAGGTGGCTCGATGAGTTTTTGTGCGGGACTTTCTGTTGGCTTTTCCAGCACTTGATCTGGCCGATAGATCTCGGCCACTCCGAGCTGACCCTGCGAGGGCAGGACGCGGACCTGCACATCGATCGAATCGAACATCCGCATGATGTGTTCATGGCAAGTAAACATCACAACCTGATGCCCCAAGGCAGCAAAGTCCCTCAAGACCTTGGCCGCAGCAGTCGCCCGAATCGTGTCAAAGTTCACCAGCACATCATCAAGTACCAATGGCAAGGTCGCTCCGCGTCGCGAATAAGCCGCAGCTAGTGACAACCTCAGCGCGATGAAGACGGCTTCACGTGTCCCTCGACTGAGCACTTCCAAAGGCAGACTCTGTCCCTTGTCATTGTCGATACGCAAAGCATTTTTGCCCAGCGGAGTCCAAACCCGGACGTACTTGCCCTCGGTAAGCTGCTTGAGAAATGCCGAGGCCTCCCGAAGCGTCTCGGGCTGCCTTTCGCTCTCATAGATCTCGCAGACTTTCTCTAGCATGCAAGTGGTAAACCCGAGTGTTCGCCAATGATCGGTACAAAGTTCGATCTGCCGCTCGAGACTTGCTATCTCCAGCTTGGCCTCCGCCAGACGTCGATCCCCGGCGAGTGTCTTCATCTCTTGATTGATCTCACCTTGTCGCAGTTGCAATTGACCGATGCGTTCCTCTGCACCTGAGACACGTGTTGTGAGCGTATCCCACCGCTTCTCGAGTTCGTGAGCTGGAGTGTTCTGCAGCATGCGCTGAATCGCATCGTAGGAAACATGACTCGAAAGCATTGTGCGAATTCGCTCGTCGAGCGAACCGATTTGCGATTCGAGTTGCTGATGCTCTCGTTTGCGACCCAAGAGGGCTTCGAGTTGTTCGAGCGACTCGACACCGATTTCGGCCAAGTAGCTTTGCCGGGAACTGATCAGCCGCTCGACGGCTCGCCGTATCCCCTTTTGCTTCTTGGACAACTCCTCGTCCTGTGACTTGAGGTCCTTGCGCTGTTTCAGGTACTGTTTTTGCTGAGCCAGGGAATTGACTAGTTGCTGCAGACGCTGCTGTGGGACTTCGATCGAAAGATCGCTGGCCTTGAGCGACACAGCCTCTCGGCTGCTGTCCCGCTCTCGGTTGCTTTCCCGAACAGGCGAACCTTCTTTGCGAGCAGATTGCGGCAGGGATTCCGGAGAAGCCATCGCAACTTGCATCTGGGTATGCAGAGCGTCGAGCTTCTGGAGGGTGCTCGTAAGCTCAATACGACGTTGCGAAAGTTCGTCGGATTGGGTGGTAAGTTTCCTGCGAGTGATCAGCAAGGATTCGTAACCTTCGGCCAAGATCCGAAGGCATTTGGGGGACAACGATTCGGCAAGTCCGAGTTGATGCA
>CAILTZ010000530.1 GCA_903837255.1 uncultured Pirellula sp.
ACTCGGGAGCTCCAAGTGCAGGCTGCCGAAATCACCTAAACGATCTTCGAGCCCGTAGATCAAGGGTTTGGTGTTCAGGTAAGCCACCGCACCGACGCGGGTCAACCGAGTCTTTGGAGTTTCCGGATTGAGTGGCAAGGAACCCATCAGAACTTGATTCGGTGGCTGAAGGATCGTCGGCATCTTGGCACACAGTGAGCGTTTAGGCAAGAAATTTGAAAGGTCTCTCCGATCCCAACCGCATGCTAAGGGGCAAATGTAACCGTTAGGTTTTCCAGACGCAGCCCGCCCATGACCAGCCGACTCCAAATCCGATGAGCAGGTGTTTTTGACCGGCGCGAATGACTCCTTCGCAGCGCAGATCGTCGATGAGGATCGGGAGGGTCGAGGAAACAGTGTTTCCGCGGTTTGCCAAACGAATTGGCAAGCGGGACGAATCGACTTGGAGGGCTTGTTGGAGCATTTCAAGCATTTTTCGGGTGGCTTGATGCATCAGGAGTTGATCGATCTCGGGTAGAGTAAGCTGCGATTTTGTCAAAATGCTGCGGATCAAGTCGGGGATCGCGACGACGGTAAAGTCCATCAAGCTTTGACCGTCCATGTACAGTCGGCTGCTCCAGCGTCGTCGACGGTTGGGCTTGATGGCTTGCTCGGCCAGCCGTGCTCCTCCATCGTTGACGATGAGTGTATTGGCACCTTTTCCGTCAGTCCCGAACTCGAACCCCAAGAGGCTAGGTGACGACGAGCTTTCAATGAGAGTCGCCGCGGCAGCATCGCTAAAAATGGGTCGCAGCGCGCGGTCGTCTTGATCGACATACTTGGTGTACGTTTCCGCGGTCACGAGCAGAATCCTTTTGCACTGTCCGCTGGCAATGAGACCTTCGGCTAACCCGAGCCCGTAGACAAACCCCGAGCAACCAAGGTTAATGTCCAAGGCACCGCTGCTTGTCCGCATCCCAATCCGGTCTTGCAGAAGACAAGCCGTTGTCGGGAGCGGATAGTCCGGGGACTGGGTGCATAGCAGCAGGAAATCGATCGTGCCGGGGTCGATGTTGTGCTGGTCAAAAAGTTTTTTGCAGGCTTGGAACGCAAGGTCCGACGCAGTCTCGTCAGGGGCCGCGATGTATCGAAGCTCGATACCGGTTTTCTCCATCAATGCCGGAACGTGCCATTCAGGATGCTCTGCTGCCCAAGCATCGGCCGTTTCGATCTGCGAGGGAAAATGGACTGCGATAGGACCGATCTGAGCGTAAGGCACGGCAGGTGACTCGGAGAGGCTATTCGAAAATCTTTGACGATAATCTGTGACAAGTGGGTCGTTTGGGTGGAAGTGAGCGATTGCCGTCAGGAAGCAATGTTTCACCCTCAAAAACAATGTTAAGATACTAGCGGGAGAGACCCGAAAGGGAAAGCCCGAAAGAGAAAGCCTCAAAAGCCAGGCCCATTCGGGCTTGGCGAGGATTCGAACGGGCCGAAAAGCCTGTTTTTGTTTTCGCGACGTGAGGATGATCCCCACGGTTATCCTGACGAGTTTGATAGGAGTTTGAATAGTGGTGGATGGCGATTGGAGGCTGATCTTGGCGGTGGTACGTCCTCATTTGTTGGACGCTTTGCTCGATGGGCTCAAGCTAGCTCCGATCGAGGCACTGCTTATCAAGGAGGCCAAGGGCTTTGGGCGACAGAAGAACATGCTCGACCAGTATGCAGCAGACGAGTTTGAGCTCGCGTTTTTGCCCAAGGTAGAACTATCGATATGGGTCGACACTCTTCGACTCGAAGAAGTGCTTGAAATCGTCGAGTCGACTTGCAAGACCGGACGCATGGGGGACGGCAAGGTGATGGTAATCGCCAACGGGTAGAGAGCAGCTGTCAAACGCGGATAACCGGCGTGCTGCCGAAACACCATCCGAAACACCCTCATGGCAACCTACCGGCCCTCGGTGAGCGCTAACCGACGATTCTGCGAACGGCGAACATCGGAGCAACAGCTGAAAACGGGTTCGAACTGCCTGTGAAAGCAAAGAAATGGCTTCGATTTCAAGGGTAAACTCAGGAAGAAAACACTCTTGGTAAAATTTCGGGAAAATGTTTGACAAGCGGATCGGGG
>CAILTZ010000531.1 GCA_903837255.1 uncultured Pirellula sp.
TGGTCATCGAAGCTCTTTTGGATCGAGAGGATTTTGTCGGTTCACGAGCACTTCTGATCCACTGGCTGAGCAACGTCTCTAGGGTAGGCCTTTCGAGTGGCTCAATCGCTTATTCAGACTTTGCTCGACGTTGGATGGAAAGATTGCTCGATCCATCCCGACGGATAAACACCAGCCCGAAAGAAACTCGGAATGCGATTGAAAAATTTTTCGCATACATCGAGTCCAACGGGGAAGACTATTGGCAATCCCCCTCATTTCAGTTGCTCAATGGTCGACGCAAAGGGAGTCGGCCAAATTCGGTCACCGAATCGAACACCGAAACGGAAGAAGAGGGTTCTTACGACAAACTATACGGTGCCGCTTATGAAGACGTCAGCTATCTCGATACTACTGACGACGGCGTCGAGGGCCCGGTATACGAATCCGACACAGGAAACGATGAAGAGTTCATCGCCGAATCCAAGCGGATCGGTGAACACCTGATTTTCTTGAGCGGCTTGGCCCACATGTGGAAGCAAGTTGCAGAGTCGGGAGCTTGGTTGTGCGATTCAGACAGCAGCCAAGAGGCCGATTCCCACAAGGCCCAAATGAAGGATGTTTACAGTGGTTGGATCAATTCCTGTATCGCCCAACGCGAGGGTTTGATGCGACTGCTCGATCAGATCCGAAGCTATGCGATCCCGACCGGAGCCACCGATGCTGACTCGATGACCAGGTACGATCGCCAGAGAGTGGCCAAAGAGTCGCTGATCGAAAAGATCATCTCCACTGCCGTTGAAACCTCCGATGCCTGCAAAATGCTCTTGGGTGCCCAGCTTGCCCATTTCCAATCCACCGAAGAAACATTGATGCTTTCAACCGTGTCTTGGTGGAAAAGCCTCGAATCGATCCCGCCAGACGATCGATGCGCGATTGAACTTTATGGACATCTCATGGGAGCTCGCCGTGAGCAGGTCGAAGCCAGTTTCCGAAAGTACTTGGCAGCAATACGCCACGAACCACTGCTTTATGTATCCTTGGCTCGCGGTGGAGACCCCAAAGACATCCTGCTTGCAAGATCACGGCGCAGAAGCCTCACGCATTTATTGACTTGGCTTCCTAGACAAGGCTTTTATCACTATGCCGGACAGCTGATCGCCACTGCCCGGCAGATGGAAACACAAAACCACGTCGGACATGGAGCTGTCACCGAGTTCGATGATCTATTTCAGATCGCTTTCAAATCGATGGTCCGATGCTTGGTCCGAAACACTTATCAATGGTCCGAAGGTCCCGGCGCCAAGAAACGAGCAAAAAAGATCCGGGACTTCCCGAGCAAGAATGACGAAAGCCCCCTTGGGAACCTACAAGCCATCGAGCTCGATGAACTGGTCGATCGCAATCTACCCGAACCGGACCCCGAGTTGCTTGTTCCCCTTTTGGAACAGCTCACCGAGGGTCTCCTAGGGCATTGGCTCTCCCACTCCAGGACTCTTCGGTTGAGTGTTTTGGAAATAGTCGACGTTCCGAAACGGTGGGCTCCTCTCTCGGAGTTCATTCAAAAGTACGGTCAGGGACTCTTTACCCAAGTCTTCCTGAGCCTGCCTCACGTGCGAGCCATCTTGCACCAAGGCGTAGGCAATTGGCTCAACCAAGCCATCGTCAATCGAGACAGCCCCGAAGTGCAACCGGTCCTCGATGCAATCGAGTCCGGAGAGATCAGCTTGGAGGATGCCCAAGAACGCTTGGAGATCGTCTTCGAGGCGATTATCGACCACTACGCCGAGTACAAAGACTACAACACCACGACAACACAGTCGGACCGCGGTGAAATGCTCTACATGTTCTTGGACTTCCTCAGACTCAGGGTCCGTTACGACCGCGTATGCTGGAACCTGAAGCCTGTTTTTTGGGCCCACGAAGTGTTAGTCCACACCGGTTGCCAACATTCCGCAATCCAGTGGCGACGGGCTCTTTCGGAAAGGGTGGCCCACGAAGCGGATACCTATCTGGAAAAACTTAGAAAGCTCCAAAAGACCTATGCGATGATGATGCCCTCGGTTGCCGATCGGCTCAACGAACGGTTCCTCAAACCCATGACGATCGATCGGATGCGCGCCTTGATCCGACCGGCGATGCGCCAACTCAGGAGCAACGAACAGCAACAGAGCCGAGCCTTTGAATTGCTCGTCCAGGAACTTCACCTGATGATGCGGGAGCCAACCGGAGTAGGTTTGGAAATCCCCGCTTGGCTGATGGTTCTCCAAGAAGAAGTCGACCGAGTGTTGGATCAGGAGCACAATACCCTGCCCTCAAATCGGCTCGAACGAGCCATCCCGCTCGTGAGTCTTAGCCTCGAAGAGGTTCGATCCCAACTGATCGCAAACCAAACGATGGACCAAGCTCTGCCCGGCCCTGAAACGGCTTAAAGAGCCTCACCTCTCCTCCAGTAGCCTTCGAATTTGTAGAACCTTCTGCGGTCCTCCTCTGCATCCAGTCCAGTAAGCTTCACGTTCCAATAGTTATTCAGATCGTTTAGCCTCGCTAAAACTTGCTCTAGCGATTTCGACTCAATGGCTTGCCCGATGAATTGACGATGGGATTCCAGAGATTGGAAACCAGATGCTTTGGCTTTCGAAAAGTATTCCAACGCCCCCTCTTTGTTCCCAAAGTCGCTTTCGAGTCGGCCCATCAAGTCACACATCAACGGATCATTGGTCTGACTGTAGAGCCTTGATAGATTCTCCTGGATCGCTTGCCGATCGATCTGAGAAAACGAATCGCCTGGGCTCCCGATCCAAGATTGAATCGACTGAATATCCCCGTGCGATGGCCCTGAGAGTTGTACGAAGTTGCTCGAAGCTGGAGCGATGCCCTGGTCGGAGCCCTCAACCCATCTCATGCATAATTGGCTTAAGGGCCTCTGAACTTGGTAATCCAAGAGGTCTTCAATCGCCATATCAAGACCGTCTCCAGAGACGATCAAGACGACATAACCAAAGGAACTGTCGGCAAAAAAGTTTGTTGACGAATATCCTTGGAGCTTCGGATTGAATGCTCCATTTGCAACCTTACACCTGAAAATATCTCCGCAGTAAATATTGAAAACATCAAAACTGACCTGTCGGCTCAGAGACTTGAGGATCTTTTCGTTGTCTAACAGATCGACGGGAGTCAAGTTCTCTCGGTAATATCGCACCAACAAAGCAGTCTGGTCTGCCTGCTTCGACACACCGATCAAACGCCAGTCGTGATATCCTGCGGTTACTCTTTGCGTGTTGTCCAGAAATGCGGTCACCAATTCACGACACTGCCTCTCGATCGAATCTTCTGAATCGATCCCTGGAGACTTCAAAGCGTTGCGGCCATGGCAAACTTCATTGCAAAACCTATCGTAAACAAATAATTTTTCGATCGATCTGTACATGGACGCCGATGCCAGCGTCGTGAATTCTTTCACAACTCGGTGGCCCTCGAACGATCCGTAGACCGAATCGACAGAAGTATTCCAAACCGGCGCTTTGCTCCATTCGAAGGAATGGTGGTTTCCCACGATGGTCAAGTTCTCGGCAGGAACCAATTTTCTCAAAAAGCCGAGACTCTTGACCGATCTGGCCATGGCAGGACGTAAGAAAGCAATCAACAGCATGGACAAAAGCAATGGCACAAGGACAACCGCCGAAAATCGAATCCATCCTGGCAACAATGCGGTTTGATTATGGATTTTGCTGTTTTTGGAACGGAAATCGAGGATTTGTCTATCGGAGCGGTTTCTAGTGCCTGGATCGAATTGCTCTTCAAAAACGACGACGTTACCACATGCTGGGCATCCTATACCCCGTCTGAGCTTTTCGATTGGAGCAAGAATCGGCGTTCCGCAATTGCAAATAAGATTTTTTCGCATCGGGCATCCCCTTAAAAGTACAAATATGAACGTTATGTCTAGCCGACTTTAACCCTGGCGGTCGATGCACGGGATACTGAGCCTCCATAAAAGTTTAGATCGAGAAAACGTTTCTGTGATAAAATGTGCGTTTTAAATAGTATTAGCCAGCCAGAGGATTCCGGTTGTAAGGGTTCTTCCTTCAAAAGTGTCGTGGGCGCTTGGAAGGGGGCGAATTCTGTTTCTCGCGACAATGGCCCCCTTTAGCCGCTCGTTGACAAGAGACTCCAAGAAGAGATTCAAGCGAATCACAATTCGACAAGGATTCTGCAAGGTACAATCGATCGGGAATCGAATCCCAGTCAGAATCAATCGCACAGAGAATCAAAGGTTTCATCGATGGTGTTCCTTATTGCTTCAGGACTTCTTCTAGCCCTAGCAGCCTTGCCACTGGCGATGTTCCTGACGAACCTCCAAAGCTTCCGCCCAGCCTGCACGGACCCGGGGCGCATGGATCAAGCCCGAAGTATCCCGGTGAGTGTTCTGATTCCTGCTCGCAACGAGGAATCGAGCATCCAATTTGCGTTGGATCAACTGATGGCTTGTACACATAGCGTCTTCGAAGTCCTCGTCCTAGACGATGCATCCGAAGATAAAACTGCGGCCATCGTCGAGTCAAAATCGACCCAGTTCCCAAACATCAAACTCCACCGCTCCAGAGGGTTAGCTGATGGTTGGAACGGTAAGCAAAATGCTTGCTGGCAACTATCGCAGTTGGCCCAGTACGACCGACTGCTGTTCCTCGATGCCGACGTTCGTCTCTCGAAGGATGCCTTGACTCGAATCATCGCCGAACAAGAGTATCGCAAAGCCCCCCTTGTCAGTGGCTTCCCACTTCAAGAGACTGGAACCATCACCGAGAAACTCTTAATCCCCATGATGCACTACATCCTCTTGGGATTCCTACCGATCGATCGCATGCGAAACTCCACCGACCCGGGCTTTGCAGCAGGGTGCGGACAACTCTTTTTAGCGATGAAATCGGAATACTTACAAGCCGATGGTCACCGGGCGATCGCCTCGTCACGCCATGACGGGATCAAACTGCCCCGAGCGTTTCGCCAAGCTGGCTTCAAAACCGATGTCTTCGATGCCACGGACATCGCTACATGCCGGATGTACCACAATACCCAACAGGTCCAGCAAGGCCTTTTGAAGAATGCGATTGAGGGAATCGCCAATCCAAGATTGATCGTTCCTTTCACGATCCTGCTACTGGGCGGTTCGGTCCTGCCTGTGTGCCTGTTTACTTGGCAGCTGATTCACTGCGCAAGACACTCCATCTGGTCCGGCTTATCGCTAGCAAGCCTCCTGATACTCGGAGTAGCGACGCTCATGGGCTGGACCCCTAGGTTTCTGGCCCAAAAAGATTTCCGCCAGTCGTTCCTAGGAGCCCTATTGCACCCGTTGAGCGTCTTGTGGTTCGTCGTCCTGCAATGGACGGCTCTGTTCCGACACCTGCTGCGAATCAAGACTCCCTGGAGAGGTCGGGTCTAAAACTCAGGGATTCAGGGTTTTGTCGCCTTATCAGAGGCATCGGCGGCTTTTGCCAAAATGCGATCGGTAATCCCTGGGAACCACCGTCCCATGGAAACCAATGCCTTGCCACCGAGGCTCAAGATCATTTCGCGTTTGGACCGCACCAAAGCTCGGATCGCCAATTGCGCAACTCGCTCCGGCGTCATGCTTCCGATCGAACGACTCTTGGCATCCGGATGACTATCGACCAGTGAATCGAAAAACTCAGATCGCGTTGTGCTGGGCGAGACCATCAAGACTTCGATTCCACAAGGGGCTAACTCAACCCGCAACGATTCTGCCCAACCCCTCAGCGCGAACTTTGCCGCACAGTACTCGCTTTTGTTGGGGACCGCCCGGTGGGCCAAGACCGATCCGATATTCAGGATCGCTGGACGATTGCCCTGCTTAAGCAGAGCGATACACAGACGGGTCAATTCCGCAGGCGCAAAAAAATCGATCTCCATCACCCGCCGCAATCGATCGTTGTTGGCTTGCTCGAACGGTCCGATCGCCCCAGCACCTGCGTTGTTGACCAAAACATCCAGAGCTTGCCAATGCTCCCTACACCAGCCAGCAAGTCGCTGGCGATGGGCCGCGGAGGTCAAGTCCCCTTCGATCACCGTGAGCTTGCCGGGACTCTCAAGAGTCTCTTGGACCAAGCGTGCTAAACGATCGGGCCGACGCGCTGTTGCCAAGACCTCTGCACCTCCGAGCAGGAGTTGCTTGGTCATGCAATAACCAATCCCACTTGAGGCACCCGTAAGGAGCACCCGCAGTCCCTCGAGCCTTCTTTTTGCCACGGAACCTCCTTTGGGGGCTTTGATCTAGCCTACCTTGGGCTGCGTGGAAACCTCGGAAGCCGTGTGCATCGAATCGACAGGGATGAACGTGGCATTGTTGGGAAGCCCTTGCTTGGCCGGCTCGGGTAGCGTGCCCTGGAGCACCCGCATATCGACCCCATGTCCAGCGAGCTTGCCCGCACATCCAACGCTCATGCGACAATGGACCAAACAAAATTCGTCTTGATAGTGCTTGGAAAGAACCTCGGCATGTGTAGCCAACCAAGAGATCGTTTTGCCGTCGCTGACCGGCAATCGAAGTTCCAATTCGACAAAGCTTGCTGTCAGCGAATCGCTCACCAACATGGCCAAACGCTGCATCCCTAGACCGCTTCGTGCAGATATCGCAATCGCATTGGGATAGCGCTCCTGGACAAGCGTAATTCGCTCGTCAGCACCCTCGCGGTCGCACTTGTTGAGCACCAACAAAGTATCCTTTTCCTCAATCCCGAGATCCTTAAGGACCTTGTAAACCGCGGATATTTGCTGAAAAACCGACGGGTTGCTCGCGTCGGCCACATGCATCAGCAAGTCCGCCTGCCTGGCCTCCTCGAGCGTCGCCCGGAAACTTGCGATCAGACGGTGTGGCAAATCGCGAATGAACCCCACCGTGTCACTGAGCAATACCGGCCCCCATCCCGGGAGCATCCACCGCCGAGTCCTGGTATCGAGCGTCGCAAAGAGCTTGTCAGCCGCCTCGACTCCGGCTCCGGTAA
>CAILTZ010000532.1 GCA_903837255.1 uncultured Pirellula sp.
GAAATACCGGGGACAGTCCCCGCGTTTTTTCCACGGGGCCCGAAAACAATCATTCGCCGGATTTAGTACAGCTCAGTACAATTTAGTACCTAGAAACAGCGTCAGCGATTTCGAAATAGCTTCGGTTTAATGCAGGCACTTACCGCAGGGGAAGCTTGAAAGCGACTACCCAGTAGTTTCTCTAGCTGCTCGATGACCGGTTGTGGATCGGCGACCAAATCCGGATACGAAACCTCGAGCAAATCAACGCGGTCGCTTTGGCTGAGCACATGTCGTATCTGCCTGCTGTGAGCTTCCTGCACCTCGATCAAATGCTGCTTTTCCGATCGGGCCTTTTGTCCCTGACGATCGAGCATCACCATCTGTGAATCAACCACCTGCTGCGTAGGCCTGACCATGTAAATGATCTTGTAGCGATGGGGTCTTGGCAAAGACGGCAATAACGCCGAGATCACCTTCACGACTTTACCGGCAGTTTGCTCAATGATTCTAGGATTCCTGGGCAACTGCTTGATCTCCTCCCACTCCCAATACCCTTCGGGATTATCGTCATCGGCAGTCCGCTTGCCATCGGTCATCGGTTCGATGCCTGCAGCCTTAAGCATCTGCATCATGAGCGAGGTACCGGATCGAGGTAGACCAGAGACGACCAAAATCTCCAACGGCTCGATGGCTGCGATCTCGGCCTCTTTTCGATCGAACTGTGCTTGCTTTTCGCGATCCATCGCGTCGCGATCGGATTTGCGCTGTGCTGCCAACATTCGCAACCTTGCCAACTCACGATGATGGGACTCTCGGATCTCCACGGCTGTCTGGGTTCTGAGATTCTCAATCTGTGTGAATTTGTCGAACTCTCCGAGCCGGTGATAAACGCGTGCCAGCATGCGCATGGCTGGTAGAAATCGAGGCGCTAGCTGCTGGCAGTTGCGGAGCGCTTTCTCGGCCTCACGCAATTGATTGAGTTGCAGCAGACTCGTTCCCAAAAGAAAATGCCCCATCGGGTTGCCGTACTGCAATCCGATCGCTGCCAGCGCCGAATCGACCGCCTCATGGGCTCGTTGTTGATGCAACTCGATGCGGGTCTTGACCAAGTAAGCTTGGGCATTGTCTGGGTCGGCCTCAAGCACGCGTCCAACCGCCGCTAAGCCTTCGTCCCAACGCCGAAGCGCCGCATAGCAACGAGCTAAAAACAATTGGATCTCGATCTCTTGCGGCATCTTGTCCTGCACTCCGTGCAAGAGATCCAACGCGGTTTGGTAATCCGCTTTCTCGATGGCGATCGAAGCTTTGATCAAATCCGCATTTTCGGTCCGACCAAAATGGTCACGGGCCTGATCGATCGTCGCATCGGCCTCTTCGAGCATTTTCAATTGCAATTGGCAATTCGCAAGCACCTGTGCGTAATCGCTACGAAACGGCTGCGCATGAAAGCATCGCTCAAGAAGCGGGAGAGCTTGCTCGTACCGACCGGCATACATATAAGCCCGAGCCATGTTCCAATCGTTTTCCCGATTGGTCTCGGCCATCGCCACCGAGTTGTCTTCGGGGATCTCGTCGATGTATCCAAGAGCGACGAATTGGTCTAGCAGCGCGCGATTCTCTGTTTCGCTCAGTGGTACTCGACTGCGCGCTGTGCCTGAGGACGATTCCCAACTGGGAATCGATTCGACATCTCGTTTCTCGGTAAAAACGTCCTCAAGCACTCTGCCTTCCATGTCTTTGCCAACAGGTAGCCCAAAGTAGTGCAAGATCGTTGGGGTGATATCTAGCAAGCGAGCACCGAAGACTAGTTCGTCTTTGCAAAAACCTTCGCCAGACGCGACAAAGACACCTTGGGGCCGGTGCCAGATCGTGATCCCCGCCGGGACGCGCGGCGTGAACTTGGGGCGCAAATGGTCGCTATGGAAACCGTGGTCTGAGACGAGCATCACGGCTGTTTCGGGGCCCGCGAGCTGAAGCAATCTTTGTAGCATCAGATCGTGGAGACGGTAAGCACCGTTTACCACCTCTTTGTACATCTCGAAGTCGTCCTCGGGGATACCTTCCATCTTGGGAGGATGGTAGTGCATGAACTGGTGACAGATCTCATCGATGGTTCGGTAGTAAACCGCAAAGAAATCCCATTCGGGGTCGATCTCCATCAGACGCACAGCAGCGTTGTGTGCCGAGAAGGCTTCCGAGAGGCGTTTGGCAAGTTGCAATAAACGCTGGTCTTTCGACTGATCGACCTTGGGTGCGTTGGGAACGAACAGCCGAATCACATAGTCAGGATCGATATCGTGGGTACTGATGCGGTCTTCGTTCAGGAGTTCTGCGAGTTCATCAGGCCAGTAGGTACCCGGAGGGGGCGGGGGCCAAGTCGCTGGATCCGAATCGGCTGGTACCGCGGGGACGTGGCAGTACATGTTCGAGACCATCTTGCCAGGAATGTCCCGTTCGCCTTGGGTCGCAAACCAACTGACGATGTGGCTTTTGAGTCCCCGCTCGGCGAGGATTTCCCAGACCGTTTTGCATTTGCGTGTGGCGGCAGAGACCGGAACGATAGCACCCGATTGAGGCTCGACTTCGGTAAAGCCTGGGACACCGTGGTGATAAGCCATTTTGCCGGTGGCGATCGAGGTCCAGAGCATGGGAGAAAGCTGAGGCTCGAGAGTCGTCAGGTTACCGCTGGCGCCTGAGTTGACGAGGCTTTCGAGGGCCGGCATTTTGCCCGCGTCCATCAGGGGATGGATCAGTTTCCAATCAGCCGAATCCCAGCCGACAAGGAGTAGTCTTTTCTTGGACATCAATGGTATTTTTTGGAAATAAACGATCAGACAGATCGGACAGATCGGACAGATCAGACAGATCGCTAATTAGTTTTTGAGGAGATCC
>CAILTZ010000533.1 GCA_903837255.1 uncultured Pirellula sp.
AGCCCCTCCACCCTGGCCCCCGAGTTGGCCCGCAACTTGACCTTCGAGCATTTCCAGCGGCAGAATGGTGCCGGCCTGTGGCATCAACTTGAAATTCATCGTCTCGGAGTTCTCGGTAGCCGTCGGTTTGACCTTGATGTTCATCTCCTGGCCGTCTCGCTTGAGCCTGAGCTTCACCGCCCGGTCGGCCTTGCCAGCTTCCTGAACGGCTTCTTGGAGGGACGCAAAGGTCTTGGCCTCCTGTCCGTTGATCGCTAGGATCAGATCGCCTTCTTGGATACCCGCTTCGCTAGCCGGGGAGTCTTCCATCACGCGTTCGACCGTAAGGCCGATTGGGGACTCGTCGTCGGAGCCTTCGGAATCGTCGTCGTCGTCTGGACGTTCGAAGCTCAGCCCAATCCGAAACATCGGTTCTCGGACACCTCCAAGAATCGGGATCGGCATGCCTTGGACGATCGCAGGGTTGCCTAAGATCCGCTGGAAATTCTCGATACGGGTTTTTCTGCCGGAGCGTTTTTCTCCTTGATTCTCGTCGCTACCATCGCTCGATTCCTGGATGATCGTCATCGTTATCGTGTTGCCGTCCTTGGCAATCTGCTTGCCGTCGGCATCCACAGCGGTGATCACCACGCGTTGCTCTTGAGCGGATGGTTTGGCGACCTGATCGAGCGACTTTTCGACCTGCTCGAGGATCTTGTTGCGCTGGTCCTCAGGAAGAACTTTGAGTTTCTCACGAAGTTCATTCAGTAGCTTTTGGGTGTTGCCATTTTGGTCGCTAAGAACGATGACTGAGGATTGTTGCTGTTGCTGCTGGACCTGGCCGAAGGCTACCTGCGTGGACGTGCAAGCCAAACCAAGCGATGCGGCCGACACTAGGCCACTTGCCAGTAGTTTGCGAAATCCATGTTGGGCATGGGTACGACGAAGCATGAGGCTGCTCATGGAAAATACTCCTGATTGAGGAAAGGGGACGAAACAATTATAAACCGTAAGGCTTCAAAGACACATCGTGGACTGGAACCACAAACCTGCGACCGTCTTGGAGGGATCCCGAATACACGGTGGGTTTGACATCCAGCTCATAGCCTTTGCGCCTAAACTTTTGATTGAGCTTGGCAATCTCCAAGGCGTTGTTTGCGACGAGCCATTGAGGATCGATGTCGCGGGCGTCGACCAAGGGGATTTCGATGGGTGTGGCGCTGGGGCTTTCGACCCGCACTCGCCATGGCGATGCATTCTCGAAAGGATTGCTTGGATCTGGATTGCTTGGATCGGTAGGAGACTGTGAAGTTGCAAGGATCGGCTTGTCGGCAGCGCGAAAAGAACCCGTCGAGTAATGGCTCCATACATAGCCGCCGCAAAGTCCGATCGCAAGCATCGCACAGCACGCCAAGATCCCTGGCCACAGGCCGGAGCGGCCACGGGACATTGAACCGAGGTCTCCTCGATCCGCGAGCTTAGCGTCTGGCTGGTTTGAGGCCAAGCCCAAGATTGAGGAGGGCTGGGAACAAGCCGGACGTTGTTCGCTGCGGATGTCTTTGGCCCACTGCTGCTCCTCCAATAACATCATGGCTAAGTCGCGCCAGAAAGGAGAGTCAGGCTCGAGATTTCCAAGCAGCTCGGCGCGTTGGGAATGGAAGAGTTCACCATCGACCAAGCGTTGGAGTTCCAAAGGGTTCATAGTGCACCGCCGATTGATAGCATTTTGGTTGCGTTAGGATTCATGTGCGAGCCGTGCCCGAAGAGCGCGCCGGGCTTTGAGGAGCCGATATTCGATGGTCTTGGTGGAAACACCCAAGTGCTTAGCGAGTTGCTCGTAACCCCATCCCTCGGTGTACTTTAGGAGCAACAGCTGGCGGTCTTGAGGATGGAGCTTTGCAAGCCCTTCTTGGATGCTGGTTTGAATTTCCTTTTGCACTAGCCAAGCCCCCGGCTCTTGCGAGTCGGGTTGGATGGCCAGCGATTCCAGGACCCGTCGTGCGCGACCGGAGGCACGGTGGTGGTTAACGATCTTTCGAAGGGTGATTCGGTACAGCCATGGCGCGATCTTATCGGAGTCAACTGGGCGATTAGCCTGGCTGATGGCTACTAAGGCGACTTCTTGGAGGACATCTGCGGCGGCGTGGGGGTCGGCCAGACGAGCCCGGACGATGGTCGAGAGCCAGCGTCGGTGAGACTCGAAGATTGATCCCCAATCGAGTTGCTTTGTTATGGGGTTATTCAAGTGGACCTCGACCTGGATACTGGACATGGTGGTTAGATAGTCGCTCCTGGGCAAGTTCCCCCTGGATGCGGCGGAAAAATTTGGCAAAAAAATTGGAGGGCAAAAAAATTTAGGCAAAAGAGAGGGACGCAATAATCGCTGGAGAAATTTTGACTCTAAGGAGAGTATCGTGGGAAAAATGCTGCGCTTCGGCGTTTGCAAATCCGTCCTCGCACTCTGCGGAATCTGTGGTCGATAGAATAGTCCGAACGAATTTTAATGGATAGCGATACAGGCAGTTCAGAATGGCAGAGCCCTACTTTGATAAATATCTCCGGCGAGTGGCCCCTTTGGCCGATCCGATCGAACAACTTGATTCACAGGCCCAGGCACTCGTGGATTGGGCACGATCCGTCAACACCGCTGAAACCGACATCCTTCACCCACCCTACACTTGGACGTTACGAGAGGTTTTGAAACATATTTCCGATTGCGAAAGAGTGTTCGCATTTCGTGCTTTATGGATAGCAAGAGGAGGCAACGACCCATTGCCTAGTTTTGATGAACACGTGTTCTTGGCGAACTCCTCTGCGCATGAAACACCATGGATAGAACTCACCGAAGAGTTCAAAAGCGTACGGTCCGCTTCGCTGACTCTCTTCAAGAATCTACCTGAGCTTTCATGGCGTAACCGCGGAAGAGTTGCTGGTTTCGAGCTGGATGTCAAGATGCTCTGCGGGATGATTTATGGCCACCTAGACCACCACCTAAACATCATGAACAAGAGGCTAGAAAAATGAAAATCTCCGAGCGATCCAAGCTAACCCTCATGAAACTCTGCTCGCTTGTTTTACTGGTTTGCGTTTTTGTACCAAGGGTGAGCCTTGCACAAAACGCCCCTCAAGCTCCCCTACCGACGCTTGCTGTCGGCTTTGGGGTCTCAGATATTACACCCTCTAAACCGACCCCAATGGCCGGTTACTACGGGGTTCGCTACTCGACTGCGACCCATGATCCTCTTTGGGCCAAAGCGACTCTCCTGGATGATGGTTCGACCAAGGTAGCGATCATCGCTCTTGATTTGATCTCTACGAACCCATGGATGGTCCGTGAAACTCGCAAAGTGATCGAGGAGAAACTTGGGATACACCCTTCGAATGTCATGATCAGCGCTACGCATTCACATACCGGCCCGATGCTCTACGACCCCGACGAGCGGTTGCGCGAGCGATTCGGTAACCAAACCGATGAAGCCAAGCAATACATGATCGGACTTCCCGAAAGAATCGCTCAAAGCGTCTTCGATGCTGCCGCGAACCTCAAAAATCGAACCGTTTCGTTTGCTATCGGAGAAGAAAAACAACTGGCCTTCAACCGCCGATTCTTTATGAAAGATGGCTCCGTGGGCTGGAATCCCGGCAAGCTCAACCCGAACATCGTCCGCGAAGCTGGTCCGGTCGATGATGCTCTCCCCTTCGTGGCCTTCTACGATGAACCAGGTAAACTCGCCGGCCTGCTCAGCAGCTTTGCTATCCACCTCGATACCGTCGGTGGTACCGAGTGGAGCGCTGATATGCCTTATACGATCCAAGAATCCCTCGGCAAAGTATTCGGCCCAATGGCACACCTACAATATGCCACCGGGACCTGCGGCGATATCAACCATATCGATGTTCGATCAGCCAACCGACAAGGTGGACACCAAGAGGCGGCGCGAATCGGTACCAGGTTGGCTGCATCGATCCTGAGGTCTTGGAATCAATTGACCCCGACCTCGTCGCTGAAACTCGCTGCCTCTCACCAAATCGTCCGAGTTCCTGTCTATCCTCATTCCTCCGAACGCTCGGATTGGGCCAAAAACGTCCTGGCAAGAATGAACGATAAACCACTGCCTCCCTTCATGGAAATGGTCGAAGCCTATCGCATCGCCGATGTCGAAGCCCACCCGGATGGATTTCTCGATGCAGAAGTCCAAGTCATCTCTCTCGGACGCGATGTGGCGTGGGTCTCGCTCCCAGGCGAAATCTTTGTCCAACTTGGATTGGCTATCAAAGACGCTTCGCCCTTTGCCGTCACCTCGATCCACGAACTGGCCAACGGCTCGATCGGGTATGTCCCGACCAGACAGGCCTATGCCCAAGGCAACTACGAAGTGATCTCGGCTCGATGCGGCGAAGGGAGCGGTGAGATGATGGTCGACTCGGCGATCTCACAACTCCGACAACAGTTCAATAGCAAACAATGATTTCAATCCAGTCGGCTGATCTCTGCGATCATTGCCCAATCTCCTACTCCTTGAATTCCCTCTGAGGCTTTCGATGCGCAATCTCCTATGCGGAATCGCGACGGCTACTCTGGCGATTCTCTCGTCGCTTGCTCATGCTCAGGATCAGCAGCCGATGCCTATCCAAGTTCACGCGAGCCTCGGTACGATCCAGAACCTCGACGAGTGGAACAGCCGCCGCGACTCCATACGCAGGAACATCGAAGTCGTGATGGGTTCGCTACCGGACCGAAGCCAGCTTGGACCCGTCGCTTTCCAAGTCCTAGAGGAAACTCCGCTCGAGAACGGTCTGATACGACGCAAGATCGAATACCTCACCCAGGAGGCTGACGCCAGGGGCAAAGAGGACCGAGTTCGAGCGTTTCTATTGGTGCACTCCAAGTCCCCTGAAACCCGACGGCCAGCGGTCCTTTGCCTGCACCAAACCAACGGCATCGGCAAAGGAGAACCAGCGGGACTGGGTGGTAGCCAAAACCTGCACTATGCCCTTGAGCTCGCCCAGCGTGGCTATGTGACGCTGGCCCCTGATTATCCTTCCTTTGGCGAACATGCTTATGAATTCCGCTCGGATGATCGATGGGCAAGCGGCAGCATGAAGGCGATCTGGGACAACATGCGAGCGATCGATCTCTTGCAGCAATTGCCCAGTGTCGATCCAAAACGGATCGGTTGCATCGGCCATTCTTTGGGTGGCCACAACACAATCTTCACGAGCTTTTTCGACGAGCGGATTGCTGTCGCTGTCTCGAGCTGCGGTTTCACACGCTTTCACAAATACTACGGAGGAAACCTTCGAGGTTGGACCAGCGACCGATACATGCCTCGAATCGCTAACCATTACTCGAACAATCCAAACCTGGTCCCGTTTGACTTTCCTGAGTTGATCGCCGGGATCGCCCCTCGGGCTTTCTTTACCAGCTCTCCTCTGGGCGACGATAACTTTGAGGTCTCAGGAGTTCGAGACTCGATCGAGGAGTCGGCAAAGATTTTTCAGTTGCACAAGACCCAGGGACACCTCAAGGCGATTTATCCAGTTAGCGCCCACGATTTTCCGCCCGATGCTCGACAGGAAGCTTATCGCTTCATCGACCAAGTTCTCAGTCTTCCGGATTCACTTCGGAACTGACCTCACCCGGCTTGAGCCGTCGGCGACGTCGTGGAATGGCACTAGCCCACTCTTTGGTCATCACCTCGAACACATCGTGCGATTCGTAGCGTGCGATGTTCTTGCCCTCAGGAATCGGGCCAATGAGCCCCTTGAAAATCGGCATGCCTCGCAGGTCCAGGTCGGTGCTGCTGTCATCGATACCGACTTGGGTGTGGGTTCGATAGATCATTTCGGCGGAATGGAAATCCCGGATCTTCAGCGAGCCATCGGAGGCTCGGGTCACCACACGAAAGACTTCCTTTTTGGCCATCGATGCCCAGCTGTCTGCAGAAGAGACTCATGAAAATCCAAGGGCACTCGCCCACATTCTTTTTGTGGTATCGACCCGACCAAGGAACGCCTTGCGTTTTACCACCCCCGCCAGAGACTTCGGATAGTTCGGATTAACCGCTACATTATGGCTTCTCCCAATCGAGGTGAACTATTCGATACAATCGGTACGGTTGCCATCAGCGCACAAGACATCGAACCATCCGAAGACCAACTCAAACGACTTGGAAACGATCATGCAGTCTCTATCGAACCGAGATTCTGTCGCTAGCGAGCATTCCATCGAATCCGATCTCAGCCGGCGTCGCTGGCTCGGAGGGCTCGCCACTGGGATCGGCAGCCTTGCCTGCCAGAGAGCCTTTGCCAAGCCTTGGTCGTTTCCCTCGGAGGAGGCGACGGGTGATAAACTCCACGTCGGCGAGAAAAAGAAGGTCGCTGCGGTGGTCACCGTCTACCGCAAAAAATCCCATGCCGACGTCTTGGTGGGCAAGATTTTAGAAGGCTGGCAGCAAGATGGTGGACCCGGTCCAGATTTGCAATTGGTCTCTTTGTACGTCGATCAGTATCCGGCTGAGGACATGTCGGTCGAGCTGTCCAAAAAGCATGGATTTCGGATGTGCAAAACGATCGAGGAAGCTTTGACGCTCGGGAGCGATAACATCCAGGTCGACGGCGTTCTGAGCATCGGTGAACATGGCGAGTACCCTTGGAACCAGTTCGGTCAGCACTTGTATCCACGCAAGCGTTTTTTTCAAGAGATCACTGATGCGATGGCCAAGCACCGGCGCGTCGTCCCGGTTTTCAACGACAAGCATCCGGGGCCAGAATGGAACGACGCGCTGTGGATGGCCCAGCGTGCCAAAGAGTTGCAAGTGCCCTGGATGGCCGGATCGAGTTTAACGGTCAGCTACCGAACGCCGGATGCAGACCTGGGTTGGCAACAAGGAGTCTCGGCAGCCGTTGGAATCGGATACTCGGGCTTGGATATTTACGGAATCCACACGCTGGAATTCTTGCAGAGCATCTTGGAAAGACGTCGAGGGGCCGAACGCGGAGTGGCTTGGGTCCAGGCATTGCCGACCAACAAGATCGGTTCGTTGCTCGACCAAGGGTTGATCCATTCGGAGCTCTTCGACCAAGCCCTCAAGGCGACCGGAACAGATCGGCAAGCGGTCTTGAAAGATCCCCCACAGGACGGAGCGGCCTTTTTGATCGGATATGTCGATGGTTTGGTCGTACCGGTACTGATGTTGCCCGGTCGAGCCCAGGGGATCGGTGCGGCGGTACTCGACGAGTCCGGGCGAAGTTTCGCGACTCGAGTCGAGGAACGCGAAGAGCCTTATTACCCGCACTTTGCCTATCTGCTCAAAGGGATCGAGCGAATGATCCACTCCGGCAAACCAGCTTATCCCATCGAGCGAACGCTGCTGACTGCGGGTATACTCGATCACCTGTTGGTGTCGCTGCGGGAAGGGAATCGCAAGATTGAATCGTCGGATTTGCGGATCGCTTATCAGCCACTCGATTACCGCTACGCACCCCATTTGAAGCTCGATGAAAAATAAGAACAAGGCACGGAATTTCATGAACTCAATTCGACTCCTGATTGGCTTGTCCATGGTGCTAGTGATCGGGCCGTTGGTGACTCGCAAGGTTTTTTCTCAGGAATTCAAAGTTGGGGCCTCGGAGGTCGATATCACTCCGACCGAGGCGGTACCGATGTGGGGTTATGGCGCTCGGCATGCCGCGTTGTCCGAGGGGACGCTGGATCCCTTGAAGGCTTCGGTGGTGGTTGTCCAAGCTGGCCGGCGCAAGATGGCGATCGTGGGCTTGGACCTCGGGCGTTCCCCTCAGGAAGAATCGCTGCAGAAGATCCGAGCACAGATCAAGCAGCAGGCTGGGATCGATGTCTCGTTCATCTCAGGTTCGCATACCCATCACGGCCCGGTGCTCGAGCTCTTCGATGCGCCTGGTCGGGGTCGCGGTCGCTTTGACGCTGCCATTCGATACAACCAGAAACTCGAAGACTCGCTCGTCGAAGGGATCTTGCAAGCTCACCAGCGGATGGAGCCTGC
>CAILTZ010000534.1 GCA_903837255.1 uncultured Pirellula sp.
AGCACAAGAAGCTTCTATGCGGCGACGTCTCCGCAGCGAATCCAAGTCCGTACGACAATGCTAGTAAATCAGAAAAACAAAACATACCTAAGGTTCGCCGTCCGAAACCACCGTTCCAGTAAAACCGCGAAGCTTTCTACTTGTCCAACCGACAGATTACCGAATCCAAAGAAGAACAGGAGTCGCCCAAGAGGGACTCGGATTCAAATCAAGAGATCGCTGGATCAACTGCAAATCAGAACTGTTGCATTGTTTCACCTGCGTCGACCAAAGTCAACTGGAAATCCGATCCGATTCCCACTTTGCTGTATTGCGTCCCCCTGCGTCGCTGGGTTCTAAGCGGAGTAGCAAACACAGATCTGTTGCTAAAACCGGTTTCCACCGGAATCTACCCCTTTGAAATCGTGGTAATTTGAAGATATGGCCAGCGGTGGGAGCACTTCGGCGCTGGTGCCGATCCCTAACTTTTGTCGATTTTCCGCGCGCTTTCTCGTTCAGCGAGACGTTTGTCAAGGTAACCTTACACCGATCCGGTCTAGGCGTAAGGGAAACGGAAAGTAGGTTTTTGCCAGCCTGTATGAAAAATTCGACTCCACGGTATCCCGGCTCATTGAAACGACGTAAGTACTCCGCGATGCGCTCGCTGTCTGAGTCTGAGGATGGTATGGGGGTCTTGCAGGTGGTCATGCTAATGGCGATTGGGGCAGTCTGTCTGATTGCCATCAAGCAGTGGTGGATTCCGATATCCAAGTATTTTAATGCGCTTTTCGAGTTGCTTCTCCAGAGATAGTTGGCCAGACACGGCGGGCTATAAACGGTTCGGTGGTGCATTCTTCAACTCCTATAGACTCAAGGGCCGCGAGGTGCTTACGTGAAACGCTGTGTAGTTCTTTTGCTAACCGCTGTGCTATTATTTCCGTTCAACCAAGCCAATGCGCAAAACCGAAGTCCTGATGGACGCATCAGCGAAGCGATTGCAGCGAATCAAGCTTCCCCCGAGGTGACGCGCATCGCAAAGGACAAGCTAAGGAATTTGGCTTGGAGATTCCGTTTTTTAGGGGCGGAAAACGCTGCAAGACACTTGGAGCAATTCCTGGGTAACTCAGGGAAGGACATCCAGTACTCTCAAGATGACTCCGTCGCACGAACACTCTCGACCTACGACGATGCCGAATTCTCTCATAATGATGCCCATCAGTATGCACTGAAGCGAATCCTGCCCTATTTGGAGAATCAGATTCGCTCGGGTCGACGGGAATTTCCGGCGGAGATTCCATTGTCCGAGTTAGGGTTTACTGCCACCGGTCCGGAACGGCTTCAAGGACCAAATGTGTACGAAAAGGGGCTCGTGTTTAACGTACCTATTTTTCCGGCTTACAAGCTGAATATGGCGGCAGCGTTCGGCGATTTCCAGGGCCCGCACGAAGGGTTCATCGCCAATGTCAAGGTCGTCGACACCAAGCCAGGTCAGAAGGGGGCAAAGATGAACTTGACGATTGATGTCAAGTACAAATGGAACGACCGATATACCTTCAACAACGATGAAAACATGAGCGAATGGGATAGGGCAGCCTATTACCTCGAATTTGTCGCCAAAGAAGCCAAGTCCTTCAAAACAACTGTCATCGTCATTTCAAAAGTCAGCATCGAGATAGATTTGGGCGATCCGAAAGCGGGCAATAACAATCCTACAACTGGCGGGCAACCCAACCCAACGGAACCCCAGAGGTATCGAGGTGTCCTGAAAGTACCGAAGGATGTTCCCGCTTGGGTCACTGGCAAAATCAATAACGTCGCGGATGTATCCTACGACATTGAGGGAGGATCAAGATCCAATCCCGCCATGAACGCCGATAAGAGTACAAATCCCGAACAAAACCTCGGCGACAGGAATCCTTCCAAAAATCGGTCTTTAACAGCACACATCACACCAGAAAAGCTGAAAAATCTATCTGCTTGGCGAGAGCTACTGAGTTTTCGTGCACCAACGGAAATTCAGCGTTCGGTTCATTCCAAGGGTAAATCATGGGCTGTTCACCGTGTTGAAGACGGTGTTGGCGATGTCAACTTGGACTACTATCCTATCGTCGTAGAAAAGCTTCCGTACGTTGACGGCAAGGAGGTCCGCGCAGAGGTAGTGATGGAGTACCTCCGCCGGAACATGAACAGTTTTTTTAATGATTCACGCATAGCGTTCGCGCCGTTGAATTTGGAGGATGAAAAAAAGTGGAACTCGCGCGGACCACTTGAAGCAATTCTCCAGATCGATATCGAACTTCTGCTACCGCTTGGAGTTGCTGACGTTCCACTTGGGGTGACTGACTTAGCGATGGTTGTTGTGTCACAACGCACCGCTGAAGAATGGGTCTTTTCGACCGTTCGCGGAGCGAGTGGCGCGTGGGCGATCAATGATACGGACGCTCCGGGAGCACACCCTGTTTCGGGTAATCGAGCCTTCGGATTTCGCAAGGATGCACAAGATGATACCTATATCTTTTATACGATGGGAGCGGACCGCACAACTCGCGGCATGGACTTGGTAGGAAGTCCTGCCGGATTGCGCATGACGGATCGGCTTTGGCGTTCCTATCAACAAGGGGTTGTCGAATTTATCAATCGCTACGGCGGTGTTGCACGGGTCGATTACGAAAATACGATTTCGCAACGTCACGATTGGGATGAGTTTAAAAACGACCCCGCAATCTACGATGCAACTGGACAACCTGAATGGCTGCCGGTGCCCAAGTAACGGTTTTCCCAGGAATCAATGCTAGGTCGCTCGCGTAAAGCGACGTGACCCTTCCCGTACTAAAACATTAGTCGCAGTCCAACGGACCGAGTCACCGGAACCCCGGTTTTGTCGGTAAATAGGAAGGTATCGAAATCCTAAACCGCTGTTCTCCGATCTGAAACTCAAACTTGTCGTGGATCGGACTTGTCCGTACACGAAGCCAAGTTCCGTTGAGTGAATTGCTGTCGGTGACCGTCCACTCCTTGGAATTCTTATACCGAAATGTTGCGTGCACTGGGTCTACGAATGGATCGTTCATGCACACATTCAATCCTTGCGACTTCCGACCGATTCGCACCTCGCGACCGATGAAATTCCAAAAATCACCGCCAGGACTTTGGGTGACATGCAGCAAACCAGTTTCTTCTCTTAGGTTCAAAAAGCGGAATCGCTCTTTTCCGATTAACAACATGTCGTTGTGTCGCAGAGTAGCCATATGCACACTGACAAATGTTCCATTGGTACTTTTTAAATCTACCAGATGCCAAACAAACCCTTGATCCTTGCGACGTCGCTGGATTTCCACATGTTTGGAAGAAATACTCAGGTCATGAGGGATAAGTAAATTACCGTTTACCCGACCGATGATGAAACGTTCTCCACACAGTGGATAATTCATGGAAAATTCTTGGTCATCCGACAGCATATGAAGTATCGGCATCGGAGGCCGAAGCGTGGGGCAGTAACGCGACGTTGGTGAGACATTCTCATCCAGAGCCAACCCGGAATTTGAAGGGATCATAGTCCCTTCGGAATCGCTCACGGACGACTGACGAAACGTAACCCGAAAATCGCTTTCATCTTCGGAAACCACCTCGGGGTTACCAAGAAGGCTTTGAAGGGGTGGCTCTGGGCGACCTTCGAGTTCCCTCCAGGCTGGGGGTTCGACCATCCTCGAAGGGGAACTATCGTTCAAAATCGCGTCAATAACCTCCGATGAAGGCAATCCGTCCGACCTACCCAGGTGGTCATTTTCAGGACAGGCAGGTAGAGGAAGTGAGGAAGATCGCTGCATGGCTAATTCGAACTGACGCAATCGATCGAGGTGAACGACCAGCCGCTCACTCAATCCCGGATACAAATCCAGCACCTTACTGTCCGGCAAAATCTCGCCTGCGAGGCGGCGATTACGAATCTCGATCGCAATCTTTTTGCAAAGCTCCTCCTGGAGATCAAAGGGCTTTGTCATACGTTTGGTTCCTACTCTTTAACCCAGCACCCAACAAAACGTACTCAGACAAAAAAAGATATTCGTACAATGGAGTCCTTGATTTGCTGGCGAGCTCTCTGCCGCAGTCCCCGGACGGCGTCCGGCGTGATTCCCATCACTTCTGCCGCATCGGAGACTGAAAAATCATCGAAATACAAAAGTTCGATGACCCGCCGCAGCTTCGGGTCTAGCTCCCGCATCGCAGCATGGAATGCGCTAGTCAACTCATTTCGGCAAGCCATTTCACTCGCTCTCTGATCGTCCGTAACGGCCAACGATGCCACAATCTCCGAGACGCTCTCATCGCAAGCCCCATCCCCTCGATTGCCTGGAATGCTTTCTTTGGTCGCTCCAGCTTTTCGCACCATGTCGATCGCGGTATTTTGAACGACTACCCGCATCCAAGCGAACAATCCAGCCTCGGTCTCAGGGCGAAATTTCCCGAAGTTTCTGAGGATTTTAACAAAAGCCTCGTGCACGACGTCCTCGGGAAGAACTCGATTTGCAAATCCTTGTGGAATCGCATTCGCCGCGACGATTCGCAGCCAGTCGTACCTCAGGAGTAGCAAATCCTCCAGGGCCCTTCTATCTTGGAGAAGTGTGCGCTCTATAATCCCACGATCCTGATCTCCGAGTTCATCGTTCACTGTAAGAGAGCCTTTTCGAACGAGACCTCTGTTGGGCGGCGTTTTGTTCCAAGAAACGAAGGATACGGAAATTCCCACGTTTTTCGCGCGCCTTTTGCTTTCCCCAATCGTCTGATAGAGTATAGTCGACGACGCTGGGTCGTCAACGGATGCAAGATATGACAAAGTTCCAATTCAGAGATTGAGTCATGAAAACGAAGATTACGCAAGCTATTCGCAATTTCCACAAAGACGAAGCAGGTATTGAAGCCATTCAAGTCGTTATGATCCTTGCCATCGCGGCGGTGGCTCTGATTGTGGTCCGAACGCAGTGGAATAGCATCAAGCTTTGGTTTAACAGGGAAGTTGGCGATTCGGTAAGAGATTGGTAACTCCAGAACGATCTGGGGTTCTCAGTCAGGTCCCGAAAACCCGCGCTGACTTCCCCGCGTTGACTTCGAGATGCCGATCAGCCAGACACCGACTTCCCAGACACCGACTTCCCAGACACTGACTTCCCAGACACTGACTTCCCAGACACTGACTTCTCAGACACCGTGAGGACTTACAGCCATGGATGCAAATCTGGAAGTCGGTGGTACCGGGGACCGTCAGCCTCATCGTAAGCTTATATGGGCGATTGCGCTGGCGGCCCCAGTGTTGTTGATCCCACTAATCGTTTCAATTTGCCCAGCCCGACCTCTTCGTTGGCAAAGTGCGTCCGGAGTATTGCTTCTGATCCTTATCGGGACAGTGACTTGGACCGATGCGAGGTCGTTCCGTATTCCAAACTGGATCACCTATCCGGGGGTTCTCTGGGGCTTGACGATCAACGGGATTTCCGAGTTTGTTTCGCCAGAAACCGCTCAGAGGCTCGGCGCAGTCGGGATGGTCGACAGTTTTATCGGTGGCTTGCTACCGTTCATCGCTATGTTAGTGATCTTCTCGATGACAGGGGGTGGGGCTGGAGACGTGAAACTTGTGGCGGCCATTGGGGTTTTTTTGGGCCTTTCGCTCGCGATTGACTCCATTTTATGTTCTTTCATCTTTGCCGGTGGTTTTGCGTTGATTCGCGCCGTTTGGCACGAAGGTCCAGTCAAAATGGTCGCTACAATAACTCGATCGGCAGGTCATTTTTTGGTACCCACTTACATTGCTCCGCCCAGCGAAGCGGACCGGATGATGCTGCGCTCACCGATGCCATTGGCACCCTCCTTCGCACTTGGCACGGCGATGATTTTGTTTGAACTAGTTCCGGGCGAGTATTTCGTATGAAGCGAATTACTCAGTAACAATGCGAATGATGATGGTTAGAAAATTGGTCCGAATGCGTCATCAAACCCGACGAAAACTCAAAAGAGAACGAAAGGGGTTGGCCGCCTTGGAAGTGGTCATCATCACAGGTACAATGATTCCCTCGTTGATTTTCATGCTCTGGTTGGGAATGAAGATGATGGCTGCGTTTTTTTCCCTGTTCGGAACCATGGCTGGCTCGGCGATTTGCTGAGTAAATTAAAGAGAGACGCACATGTTAAGTGCAAGTACATTATTCGAAGGTGTTGTCGATGTTTGGCTAGTATGGCTCTTTGGTGTTCTAGGCGTTGTTGCTTTGAGCTACAGGGCTTTTCGATTCCCGCAATGGAAATCGGTTTTTGTCTTCATCAAAGACGAACGAGGTGCCAGCTATGCCGTGCCCTACGTCATGACGTTTCCGATCTACCTGATTTTCATATGCTGGACCATTCAGAGTACCATGATACTGATGACCAAGTTTGGGACGGTTCAAGCTGCACACATGGCGGCCAGGACGGCGGTCGTTTGGAGATCTGCAGATCAAGACGACCAGCGCCGTGGATGGGAACGCGCCCAGCGCAAGGCCCAGCACGCTGCGGCACTTTCTTTGACCCCCGTCGCGTCGGGTTTCTCCAGATTCCAAGTTCTGTATGAGACCTACCCAGGAGCCCTGGTTCGATCTGTGCGCGCCATTCCGGGATCCATCGTGTACAACGAACTTTATAACCGGTTTGCCGAGGAGACCGAGGCGGGAAGGAATCTTGCAAAAGACTCTTACGTGAAACAAAAGTACCTGTACGCAGCAGCGATGACCAGAGTGGTGCTTCGCGAATCAGCCAATCGCTTCAATGGAGAAATGACCGTCCAGGTCAGCCACCGAATGCCCCTTCAAGTTCCACTAACCGGCCGATTGCTCGGGCAGTTGGATCTAACGCGCAGGGCTTTTTATCGGGATATTCGGGCCACTGCCGTGATGCCATTGGAAACCCCCGAGTCACCAACACTGCGACTGGGGATCGATTACGATCCCGCATTGGCAAACTAAGGGAAATCATCCATGATCCCGTCGAATTTCCTACAGCTCTTGGTCGACGTTCGGCAAGGCGAGTGCCGCTCCCGCAAACTCTCGAATCGTATCCTCGCAAGCGAAGACGGCTTGATTACCTGGGCGACTCTAGTGGCGGTTCTGCTCTTAATCTCCTTGATCGGGATCGTGTTTAATGTCGGGCGCGTGACCAACGACAAGCTTCAATCGCAAAACGCTGCCGATGCGGTTGCTTATTCGTCCTCTCTGGTCCACGCTCGCGCGATGAACGCAGTCACCGCGACAAACCATATGATGGGCGAACTGACCGCCCTGCACACCATGCATCACGCTCTTGGTGGTCAAGTTTTGGACGAAAGACGTCGAGCAAACACATTCGCAGTCACGTCGTTGAACTTTGGAATCACTACCACTCATTTCGTCGCGTGGGTCGGTTACTACATTGGGGCGTTCTTGCCAGCGTTCCCATTTAGTTTCCCCGGTATCGCTAACAGGCCCGAATCGTATGGACCTGCGTTGGATATCCCACGAGGCGAAGCGACCGTCTACGATTCTAAGTGCTTGCTCAAATCAAAGATCATCGAGCAATACGTTCGATATTCGGCAGGTACTTCCCAAATGATCGGTGGCATCTTTAAAACGTGGTCGTGGTGGCCACCTACCGTTGCTTCGGGATGGCGGTCGATCTCAAGTGGGCAGCGAACGCGAAGGCAAGCCAACACAGTCATTGAGAAGCTCGTCCGCGAATATCGGTTCATCATCAAACTCGAGGATTTTGCCCTTAGAACCCTTCCGGTCAAACGTTCGATCCCTCGACTGATGGATGGTTTGTGGGCTTACGAACGAGTGGTTGTCACGGGGACCCCTGTTGCGGTCAGTCAAGCCGCATCCAAGACGGCCGAGGCAAATGGTTGTGTCGGAGAAGCGTTAGGCAGGCCGACTGGGAGAAATATAGCGATCGCGCAGTCAGGACTACCCGTGGCCGGACTGCCCCTGATTCAAGATCCTTGTCGGAATCCCGAAAGAACCCAATTGATGCGAGCAACCTATCCGTGGGTTCAGGAATGGAGATGGCCAATCCTCTATGCCTTTGGAGCCGTCGCAAGCCAGTCGCGGGCCATGGTATTTTACGAATACCACTCTGATCGCTACAGTTTGGAAACGTCCAAGAAATTCGTTACCCAGCGCGGCTACCGCTTGTACTTGATCGAAGAACTCGATGCGACAAGTGGAGCTCGCGATAAGGGAACAGAGACCTGGCGTCGTAGAAACTCTAGTAGCAAAGCAGACCAGATGTTTGCACTCGTCGGTATCGCACGGAAAGAGAACCCACCTGTGATGTCTTTGCATCGTTTTTTTATCCCCGCCGCTAATGAAACCCCAATAGCTACAGTTGCTCAAGCGATGATCTATAATGCCAATGTGCCAATGCGTTGGCAGAAAGAAGGGTCCGACTGGATCTCTTGGTTATTGCGCCGTGAAGCGCAACCAGTCCAGGCTTGGGATACCCTAGCATGGACCGAAGGAGCGACCGAATGGAAAGATGGTAAGCCTTATTTCGTTTTGCCCAAGGAGTGGAATTGGACACTCGGCTACTTCAACTTCATGGATTTTATCTATCCCCCCGATGTTCGGATTCCGTTCCTCAATGCAGGCCCGCCGACTCCAAAGGTCCAATTGAATTGGCAAGCCAAGCTGAGTCCCGTGACAGCGAGAAACCTTGCATTGCGCATTCTCATGACCCGTGATGAAAAGCTCAAAAAAAGAATGCAGGAACAAGTCCTTCCTGTGACTCTAGCCGAGCAAGCTGCAATCGATTTGATCACCCACTGAACCTTCCAAGAACCAACATCGGAGATCTCATGCACACCCCATCCCAAGTTGTTCGTAGACGTTGCCACGCCTCGAAGCGCAGGGGCGTTGCAACCCTCGAATTGGTTATGTGCTTTCCCATTTTGGTCATTATGGTTGCTATGATCTTTACCCTGGGGACCGCCGTCCTTACGCAATCGGAGGTGACCATGCAAGTGCGTAAAGAGGCATGGGCTTCGCGGATCAACCCTCAAAATCAACGACCATTCAATATCCTCGAAGCCCACAGTTCAGGAAAAGGAACCAGCGAAAAGACCAAGTCATTTCGAAGATACACCAATCTGTTTCCACAAATACCACGAACAGCCTATGCGACGAACGTCATCCTGACAGGATCTTGTGATTCGCGACAGATCCCCTACGAGAGACGAGGCTTTTTACCCATCTATCCACACTTCGAGGTGTTAACCCAGATGGTAAGCCAAGGTAGCGTCAACACGGGGGGCGGAAGTGTTAGTAGTCTGACGAGTCTAACCACCTTGCCAACCAATTGATCGACGGATCTTCTTTGCTTATTCCGCGCTCGAAAAAGATTGCTCGAGTCACTGAAATGGGAAAAAAATACAACCAGTCCCAAGACGAGGATTCAGCGTCCCTTCTGAAAATTCTTGATGTCTTCAATCTTGTTGGTAAGATTGGACTTACGTTAGCGATTCTTTATGGCGTGTTTTTTTGTCTCGGTTTATTCGTCGATGGAGGACCATCACCCCAAAAGCCATCTGCGACTGTCCCCGAGCAACCAACGTCGGAATGGGATATGCAAAACCAGCTCCATGGCAATTGGATTTTCGCCGATTTGCCCTGGTCCATTCAAACGCAAAAATTGTCGCAACTTGAAGCTACGGAACTTTTTAAAAAAGCGGTTCCCAAATTGACAACGGTCGACTCGCCCAATCAAGATTCCAGTGACTTGGGTATCCTTTCCGAGCTACTAGTTGGGTTCAATGCGCAGCCACAAACAAGAGGCGGAATTACGCTCTATCAAGTTCAAACGGGCCCAATTCAAGTGGTTGCTTTTGCACCTATTCAAGACCCGAGCCAAATTCAGATTGTGAGGGTCCTCCAAGACGCAGGTGACGGCATGCTGAATTACTTTGAGTTAAACGTTTCTTCACAAATAGTTCATTCTGAGGACTTGGCCGAAAAGCAATTGTTGCCCATGCATCCGACGGCGCGCCGGCTGGCTGTGCGCCTCGACACCGACAATGAGATTTGTGGGGAACTTTACGAGCTAGCCGAATCACTAGATTTTGCGACAGAACACTGGATAGGAAACGGATGGAAGGTTCAAATCCTATCGAGCTTGCTGTCCGAAACTGGCGAGACGATCCAACAACCTAACGTCTCAAGAGAAGTGCCTCCGGATTCCCGGGACCCGAGCCAAGACGTTCAGCCTCTTGCGTGCTCGAGGGGAAGCGAGTTGGTTGTCGTCGTACCGCTACCCTCTGTATCTAAAGAAACGTTCCTGTTCCTCATGCGACCCTAGAGGGGCATTGTGCGTTGGGTGTGGTTGTTTCAGGTAGGAATTTTCTTACCCTGCACCGTAAAGCGGTTATACTACGCGGAATTCCTTGTTGCCCTGAGGCTCTGAAACCCTACAACCATTATGAATTACCTCGCAAAACTCCTGATTCCCTTGGGGCTCGGTATTCTTGCCGCTTTCGTCAACTACCTCATTTTATCGAGCAGCACTGCCAAACTTGACTTCGTCACAGTCGACAAGGATGTTCCGCGCGATTCCCCTATCGATTTGGCCAATCTTAAGAAGCTTTCAGTACCAAGGGAATTTGAGGGGCTACGTCAAACGATGGTACCCTGGAGTGAGCGAGGAGTTTTAAGCGGCAAGCGGGTGCTGAGGTCGATCAAACCGAATGATCCTGTCTTTTATGCTGACACTGACTTTGAGGGAGACTGGTTGGATTTAAAGGATGGCGAAAAGCTTTTCCCGGTTAACATCGGTGAACTTGAGTTTGACCCCACGCTCTTGAGGATTGGAAACAATATCCAGTTTCGCGTTAGCAATTACAAAGAGGCAGAACCCGAATGGATAGGACCCTACCGAGTCGTTGCGGTTGGTTCTAAGTTGAGAAACGACCAAGATGGGGAACGAGGTTCCCGACAATCCAGCGCCCAGAGTATTGGCATCGCATACAACATGGCAGAACCTCGCATGCGGGATTCCCTGACAAAACTCGAATCCTTCTGCGACGCACAGCGCGGCGGAAAGGCCGTCATGCTGAGCGTTCTGATCGAAGAAATCAAGAATCGCAGGTAACTCCCGACGCACAAGTTAACACTGGACCCTTACGAGCTCACCTATGCGGATCACGTACAGCATAAAAGGAAATGCCACCAAACGCGTTTTCGATCGCAATGTGGAGCTTGTGCGTATCGGTTCCGAGGGATCGAACGATGTGGTCTTGGGAAACCCCTACGTATCCCCAAGACATGCGGTCATCAGTCGAAACAGCGGCCATTGGGAAATTACCAACATCGGTCAAAATGAGATCGTGATCGCTAACCAAAAGCTCCTTGGTGGGGAGAGGGCTCTGCTGACGGTTAACGATTCGATTGAGATTTATCCCTTTGTTTTGCAGATTGAAACCGGAGCGATCAGTGCCGATTCAGGCCTCATCGATGAACGCTTGTCCAACATGATCTTAACCGTGCACAGCGAGCTGCTCAACCACATGAGAGAGCTCCTGGATGTCGACAGCAATAAGCTGAGTCGACAGCAATTGCAGCAGATCGAAGAAGACATATCAGAAATCGCGCGGTTGAATGGGTTTCTTGAGCCCATCGAGAGCGATGTTTTGATGCATGCTGCAGCGTTAAGCATGCAAAGTACTTTGCTCTCCAAGGTGATCGAGGATACGGTCGGATCGACCCAAACGAACAAGTTAGGAGACCGTCGATGGACTGAAATGGTCACTGCTTCTCCCGAATTAGAAACGGAGCTGCTCGTGCGGGCCGGTGCAATCGATCATCGCATCGATCCCCAAGCAACGGCGGACATCAGTAAAAAGATGGGGAAGATTGACAGAGGATTTTGGGGAGCTTGGAAATTGGAAAGAGACTCCAAGCAACTCAGTCCACAGAGCCCTTTTATCCAGTATGCAGCCCACCGATATTTAAAAAAGCAGATCAAGGATATTTTGTTTGGTTATGGACCTCTTGAAGATCTGCTGAGTATGCCGACCATCACGGAAATCATGGTTGTCAGCCGAGACAAAATCTACGTCGAAAAGCAAGGGCTATTGGAGCAATCCGGACGAAGATTCGTTTCTGACGAAGTCACCGAGACCATCATTGATCGGATCGTCTCACGTGTTGGCAGACGTATCGATAAGTCGCAACCATTAGTAGATGCTCGATTGCTCGATGGGAGTCGTGTAAATGCAATTATTCCACCCCTTGCAGTCAAAGGCCCATGCCTTACGATCCGCAAATTTCCAACCAAAAAGGTCACTGTAGAAGATCTGATCCGCTGGGGAGCTATCACACCGACTGTCGCCGAATTCTTAGAAGCGGCGGTCATTATCGGCAAAAACATTCTTGTTTCCGGTGGAACCGGAACAGGGAAGACCACAATGCTCAACTGCCTGAGCGATTTCATCCCCGACAAGGAGCGAATTGTGACCGTCGAGGATACCGCCGAGCTCCGGTTGCAGAAAGAGCACGTCGTTACATTGGAAACAAAACTCGCCAACGTCGAGGGGCGCGGTGAGTATAGCATCCGAGATCTGGTCAAAAATACGCTCCGGATGCGGCCCGACCGAATCGTCGTAGGAGAATGCCGTGGCGAAGAAGCTTTGGATATGCTTCAGGCCATGAATACAGGGCACGATGGGTCCATGACCACCATCCACGCCAATACGTCAGAAGATGTCATCGAACGCCTAGTGGTGCTTGTACAGATGGCAGCCCCTTTACCCGTGGAATCCATCCACCGTCAGATCGCTTCAGCCATCGATCTGGTTGTTCAGTTAAAACGCTGCCGTG
>CAILTZ010000535.1 GCA_903837255.1 uncultured Pirellula sp.
GGGGTTATTCGCCTGCATAGGCAAAACGATAGCCGTCTTGGTCCTCGACCCAGCCTTCGCCGCCATCGGTATCGTCGATCTTGTCGCGGAGCATTTGCTTAGCTTCGCTGAAATCGCGTGCCATTATTGAGCCTTGCTCGCTGTCGGTTGCAGAGCGGTATTTAAAAACTTTGGTCGCAACTGTCGTGTAATCGATTGTCTCGGCAATCTCTTCAATCGTCCAGCCTGCTGGTAACTCATCAACCTCGTAGCGATGCAAAACATCCTGAGTAACCTCGGCGACCGAATCGCCCACTAGGATTTCGTCGTTGCCGCTGTTGTCAGTGTCTAGCTTGTATCGTGTCATCTTCCATCATCTCCAAAAGTGTTGTGAAAAAACCACCGTCACAATCTACCATTCACGATCCGCCCAAGAAACTAAACGCCCAACCTAGAAATCATGGGTGGCCGCAAGAGATCGACCGCAGAATTCCCCAGTCATCGCATCATTTCCCACGATAATATGGTCGAGAATTCGAATACCGAGGACCTCGCCGCCAGCCTTGAGGCGATCAGTAACCGCCCGGTCCTCACGACTCGGCGTCAGGTCCCCCGATGGGTGATTGTGACACAGCAGGAGCGCTGCCGCATTCGTCAGCAATGCATGCTGGAAAACCTCGCGAGGATGCACGAGGGAGGCGTCCAGAGTGCCTTGGGTGACAACATGGACGCCAATCGGCCGATTCTGAGTGTCCAAAGACACAACGAGAAACTTTTCGGCGGTCGCATTGTCGAGGACCGACCGGACGAGATCGACGCACAGCGCGACCGCATCATCGGAGCCCATCAGCGCTTTAGCGTGGTATGGCTGCGACTCAGACCGGACCAATCGCACCTCATACCGAGGGACCAGCTTAGGCTTACTCACCACCACAGGCTCGAGACACTCCGAAACACAATCAAACAGCGTACCCTGGAAAGCATTAGCCACGATAATAACCCTTTGAGAGAGAGACTGACTGAACACACAAACGCGGGAGAGTATTTTCACCCCATACATTCCTCTTCACCAACCAGCGCCCGAGCTAAACGGGCAACTGAAAAGATTTTCAAAATAGTTTCTTTAGCAGCAAAAAGGCTAGCTTTCCAGGGTGCAGGGGATGCCAGCCCGTTGATTTTCTATTCCCGAACCACCAACCGAACTAAACGAGCTCAGCGGGAATTTCTTCGGAATCCTCCAGGACGGCAGCAGAACCGGCCGACCCCAGGAAATTAGCCGCAGCACTGGCAGCACTGGCAGCGGCAAAGATCGCCCGTTTGTCGGCCTTGAGAACCGCCAGCCAACTGGCCAAATAGCTAGCGTGATCGTCCCGAGGGATCGAGCAGACGCCCAAATCCGCCAAGCAGAACGCCGAGCCCAATTCGGCGACTAATTCCTCCATGGCATAGGCCGAATCGGCAAACCGCTTGCCAAACTCACGATTGAGGCGACCAGCCGCCCCGGACCAGTGAACGAGCTCATGAGCCAGCGTACTGGCGAAATCCTCAGGGCTTTGAAACTGCTCGAACGGCGGGACCCGCACCACATCGGCCGCACGGTTGAAGCAGGCCCGGGAGCCCGATTCTTCGATCGTCGCACCGGTCGCGGCCGCCCACTCATCGACGACCGCCAGCCTAACGCCAGGGTTGATTGCTAGCGACTCATCGGCCGCAGGGTGGAAGCGCTCAGGGAGTCCGTCAATTTGCGAGACATTGAAAACCGAGTAGGACCGGAGAAAGGGGATTTTCTTGGTGACTGACTCACCGTCCGAGCCCTTCGATTCCTTATCGAAAGACCCGTAGTAGACGACCTTGGTAGACTTTTCGCCCTTCCGGACTTGCCCGCCAAGCTTCTTGGCTTGCTCGTATGTCATCCAGTGCGGCGAGCTATAACCCCGATCCATCGCGGTTAGCCAAAGAATGAGGACGTTGACCCCGTTGTATGGAGTGCCGCAGACCCGAAGCGGCCGCGAGGTTTTGGCGCTTACCCAGCTTGGAGCCCA
>CAILTZ010000536.1 GCA_903837255.1 uncultured Pirellula sp.
CGACGACAACAATGCTGTTGCCTTGGCCTCGAAGCGACTTGAGGATTCCGATGAGCCGCTCGGTGTCGCGAGAATGAAGTCCGATCGAAGGTTCGTCTAGGACATAGCATACTCCGGTCAGTCCGGTCCCGACGCTCGTAGCCAACCGCACTCGCTGGAGCTCCCCACCGCTTAGGGTTTGTCCCGGTCTATCAAGAGACAAATACCCCAAGCCGACTTGGTCGAGATACTCCAACCGAGGAAGGATCTCCTGAAGGATTGGCAGGGCGATCTTCTTTCGCTCGGGGTCCCAAGTCAGTCCACCGAGCCAGATTCGAAGTTCTTGGATCGACTGAGCCGTGATTTGAGCGATCGAGAGATCTTGCAAGCGGATCGCGAGCGACTCTTGCTTGAGACGGGTGCCTTGGCAGGCCGGGCAAGTTTTCTCTCTGGGATCACCTATGGTTCCATAGCCTTCGCATTTGGGGCAAGCCCCATAGGCGCTGTTGAAGCTGAAGGTCCGTGGTTCGATCTCCGGCAGGCTGATCCCGCATCGCACGCAAGCAAACCGGGTCGAGTACAAATTCTCTTGATCATCTGCTAAGGTGCGGACCAATCCCGAGGTCAGTTGCAGTCCATCGAGGATTGCTTTTTCGATTCGCTCGCGGCTTTCCTGTCGTACTACGATACGGTCGACGACCGCTTCGATGGTGTGCTCCTTGCGAACCGCAAGCTTAGGGATTTCATCGAGTTCATAGAGCTGCCCATCGACTCGAACCTTGAGCAACCCAGCCTTCTCGATTTTACTGAACACATCCGCATGGGCTCCTTTTCGATCTAGGACCATCGGGGCCATAATCGTTAACTTGGTTCCTTCGGATGCCCGCATGACTGCCGCGACAATGGCTTCGGAGGATTGTCGCAAGATCGGTTCATTGCACTTGTAACAACTCGGGATAGCGACTCTGGCCATAAGGAGTCGAAGGTAGTCGTAGAGTTCAGTGATCGTGCCGACGGTGCTTCGGGGGCTTTGAACACCCTGGGATTGATCGATGCTCAGGCATGGTTGCAGGCCACGGACCGAAGCGAGCTTGGGGCGTTCCATCTGATCAAGGAACTGCCTGGTGTAGGTCGATAGGCTTTGCAGGTACTGGCGTTGGCTTTCTGCAAACAGTGTATCGAAGGCAAGCGAGCTTTTCCCACTGCCGCTAACCCCGGTCAGTACGATGAATTTACCGCGCGGCAAATCGATATCGATGCATCGAAGGTTGTGGGTGGCCGCGCCACGGATCTGCATCGACTGGCTATTCTCTGTCTTGTGTTTCTCGGACAGGGCCGTCGGCTTTTTCATCTTTGAAGTAGATCGCATTGTAGCCGAGTTCCTGGAGTTTCTTTTGGAAACCTTCCCTGGCATGCTCTTCGCCGTGGACCAGACGAATTTCTTTAGGGGGGTTGGGGATGCCTTGAACGAATTTGATCAGATCCAACTGGTCGGCATGAGCGGAGTAGCCGCTGATGGTATGGGTTTTGGCACGTACAGGATATTCTCGGTGATCGATTCGAACCGAGCATTTTCCTTGTTCGCAATCTTGGATCGCTCGGCCCGTGGTCCCGACGGCTTGGTAGCCGACAAAGACGATGTCGGTATTTGGCCGGTGAATGAAGGCTTTGAGGTACTCCATGATACGGCCGCCTGCGCACATACCGCTTCCGGCGATGATGATGGCGGGTTTTCCGGAGCGTTTGAGGTATTCGATATTGCCTGCTGATTCACCGGCTCGGTCGATCTCAATGAGATTGTTGAAGATGAATGGTTGGCTATCGACGGTCAGAACCTCGCGGGCTTCCTGACTCCAGTAAGGCTCCATCTGTTCGTAGATGTCGGTAAGTTTTATCGCGAGGGGTGAATCGACAATGATGTCGTAGGCGCTCAGGGCCGAAGGTCCATGTTTTTGACCGATCCCTTCGATGACTTGGTTCAGTTCATAGAGGAGTTCTTGGGTGCGTCCCAGGCTGAAGGCAGGGATCAAGGTCACGCCTCGGTTCTCCAGGGTATCGAGCAAGATCGCTTCAAGGCGTTGCACACGGGATTCGCGGCCTTCGTGGATTTTGTCCCCGTAAGTGCTTTCGAGGACCAAGGTATCGGCGCGCTCGGGTGAAACCGGCGGGTTGAGGATCGGCGTGCAACGCGAGCCGATATCGCCGCTGAAGCATATCCAGGAGTCTTTGTTTCGGATCTCGATGATCGCCGCGCCGAGGATGTGGCCGGCTGTCGAAAAACGAAACTCCGCGTTCCCAGGCAGTCTTTCCCATTTGCCGTACGGGACCGGGCGGATCAGATCCGTGATCGATTTGAGCAGATTGCCGACGACTTTTTTGTTTCTTGTGATTCCCAATCGGATCGCATCTTCGAGCATCACCGGCAGGAACTTGGCCGTCGGCGGAGTGCAGTAAATCGGACGATGAAATCCGGCTTCGATCAGATACGGGATCCGACCAATGTGATCGGTATGGACGTGGGTCAGAAGCAGCGCATCGATTCCATCGAGGGGAAAGTCGATTTCTGGGGAGGAATGTCGCCGAGCATCGGCACCTTGAAAAGAACCGCAGTCGATCAGGACCGACTGGGAGGCATTCAGGTGAAGTTGATGGCAGGATCCGGTGACCCCCAGATACCCGCCGTGATGTACGATTTCCATGGAAGAGAGTTCTCCAGTGAGCGATCGAGCATTTAAACTGGCCCAGATTATAGCGGGCCAGAGAGTCTAGGATGCGATGGTGGAGTTTTCCTTGGCCCTTCGGCGTTTCTCTTGCCACAGTTCCCAAAGGATGGGAAGGACGCTCAGGAGGATGATACCGATGGTAACAAGGAAAAAGTTCTTCTGAATCCATTCGACTTTGGCTAGGAAATAACCGGCAAAGAGGAATAGGGTTACCCAAACAACCCCGCCTAGGATGTTGTAGAGCCAGAACTTGAAAAAGTTCATTTTCGCTATGCCTGCAACGAACGGAGCGAAGGTCCGAACGATTGGGACAAACCGCGCCAGGATGATCGTTTTGGCGCCGTAGCGGTCATAAAAACGCTGGGCTCGGTCTAGATGCTCTCGGTGAAACCAGGTGGAGGTTTCACTTTTAAAAACCTTAGAGCCCGTATTGAATCCGATCCAGTAGTTGACAGCATCCCCAAGAATCGCCGCTACGCTCAGCAGGGGCCATAGGACCCAGATGCTCATCGGACTGCCATCGATTGCGCAGAGCGAACCGGCAGCAAAAAGCAGCGAATCTCCGGGTAAAAAAGGAAGAATCACCAAGCCCGTCTCACAAAAAACGATCAAAAACAGAATGGTGTAAAGCCACGGGGCACCGACGGCCTCCATGAGTTCCCTCAGATGCCTGTCGACGTGCAGTATCCAGTCGATCCATTGCCGCATTGCGTAACTCTTTTTGGGACTTCTTCGTGAGGATTGCCGCCGTTGTTATCGCTTGCTGGAAACGAAGCATCGCTTGCTAGAAATATCGTTGGCCCGGTGGTATTGCCCAGCCGGGGGTATTGGCCAGCCGGTGGGCATAGGCCGGGCACAGGGCCGTGTTTTTGATCGCTATGTTCGTAGCCGGCTGCATTTTAGTCGGCTTGTTAGGGCTGGGTAACCCATGATTTGGTCTTTTCCTAACTCAGGAGTTCTGTACACTCTCCTCTCGTCAATTTCTAGGAAATGTGAGACATTTTCGTTTTCTGCGGGTGAATTTAAGACTATGGACCTATCCAAACTACGCAACATCGGGATCAGCGCGCACATCGACTCGGGTAAAACCACCCTCAGCGAACGAATTCTGTTTTATGCTGGCCGGATTCACAAGATCGAGGAGGTCAAGGGGGACGGCGACGGGGCGACGATGGATTATATGGAACTGGAGAAGGAACGGGGGATTACGATCACCTCGGCCGCGACCCAGTTGCAGTGGAAAGATAATATTATCAATTTGATCGACACCCCAGGTCACGTGGACTTTACCATCGAAGTCGAACGGTCCTTGCGGGTTCTTGACGGGGCCGTTTTGGTTCTCTGTTCGGTCGGTGGCGTTCAGAGCCAGTCGCTTACCGTCGACCGCCAAATGCGTCGATATGGCGTGCCGCGATTGGCCTTCGTCAACAAGATGGACCGGACCGGTGCGGACGCTTACCGAGTCGCCCAGCAAGTTCGCGACAAGCTCCATGCCAACGCGATCATGATGCAAATCCCCATCGGTGCCGGTGAGACCTTCGATGGCGTCATCGACTTGGTCCTGATGAAGGCGTTCTTCTTTGACGGCAAAGACGGAGAAGAGATCCGCGAAGAGGAAATCCCTGCCGACTACGTTGCAAAAGCTCACGAAATGCGTCAGAAGATGCTCGATGGCCTTTCGGACTTCAACGAGCAACTCGTGGAGCTTGTGTTCAACGAACAAGAGGTCCCTGCAGAACTGATCTACCAAGCTTGCAAGGATGCGACCCAAGCTCGCAAGATCACTCCCGTCTTCTGCGGGTCAGCTTACAAAAACAAAGGCGTGCAACTGCTGCTCGATGCGGTCCTCCGCTACTTGCCAAGCCCCCTCGAGCGAACGATTTCGGCTCGTAAAGTTGGAAACGAAGAAGAGAAGTTGGCCCTGCAACCCGATCCAGAGCTCCCTTTCGTAGGCATGGCTTTCAAGATCGTCGAAGATCCATTCGGCCAGTTGACCTTCATGCGGATCTACCAAGGCAAGATCGGCAAAGGAGAGATGTACGTCAATCAGCGGACGAGCAAAAAAGAACGCTTCAGCCGCATCGTTCGGATGCACGCCGACAAACGTGAAGAAATCGATGTCGCCGAAGCGGGTGATATCGTCGCGATCATGGGCATCGACTGTGCCAGCGGTGAAACCTACAGCAACGACCGCGATTTCTGCACACTCGAAAGCATGTTCGTTCCCGAGCCAGTTATCAAGGTCGCAGTCACCCCAGCCAGCCGCGCCGATGCGGACAAGATGAGCAAGGCCCTGAACCGTTTCCGAAAAGAAGATCCGACCTTCCAAGTCTACAACGACGAGGAGACCAGTGAGACGATCATCTGTGGGATGGGTGAATTGCACTTGGATATCTACGTCGAACGGATGCGCCGCGAATACAAAGTCGAAGTCCAGGTCGGTGCCCCCAAGGTTAGCTATCGCGAGACCCCGGGCGAAGCCCAGGAATTCAACTACAAGCACAAAAAGCAAACCGGTGGTTCGGGTCAATTCGCCCATATCGTCGGTAAGCTCTCGCCGATGGACCGCGAAAGTGAAAAAATCTTCGAATTCGAAGACCATGTCACCGGAGGTCGGATTCCCAAGCAGTTCATTCCCCCGGTCGAAAAGGGCTTCAGGGACTCGATGTTCAAAGGCCCACTGGCGGAATTCCCAGTCGTGGGTGTAAAGATCGAACTCGAAGACGGTAGCTACCACGATGTCGACTCGAGCGAACGCGCGTTTTACATCGCTGCATGCGATTGCTTCCGCGAGACCCTGCGAGCCTCGAACCCAATGCTGCTCGAACCAATCATGAAGTGCGATATCGAATGCCCTGAGAACGACCAAGGTTCGGTCGTCGGCGACGTTATCTCCCGCCGTGGTTTGGTCAACAACACCGATGCACGAGACGGCGTCTCGTACATCACCGCCGAAGTCCCCTTGGCGAATACCTTCGGTTATGCGACTGACCTGCGAAGCATGACCAAGGGCCAAGGAACCTTTGCGATGGAATTGGCAAGGTACTCGCCGGTTCCGCGGAGCCTCCAAGACGAAATCATTAACGAACGCAAGAAACAGCTCGCAGCAAGGGCGAAAGCCTAGCGACCGTTTGCTTGCGAAAATGATCGATACAACGTCGAGCGTCCAGAGACGCAAGCCCCGAGGCTTGCGTTTTTTTTATTCGCCCCTGGACATTGTTTGGACTTTGGCCGCACGTGAGCCGAAGGATCCGTTGACCTAGTCTATGAAAATCCAGTAAACAGACAGAAAATCGGGATCCTTGCATCAGCGAGCCCTTCCATCAGCGAGCAACTTGATGAATTCATACAACCTGACTCACCTCAAGCAACTGGAATCCGAAAGCATCCACGTCATCCGAGAGGTGGCTGCGGAGTTCAAAAAACCGGTCATGCTCTATTCGATCGGCAAGGACTCGGCTGTCATGACGCACTTAGCATTGAAAGCCTTTTATCCGGCGAAACCACCTTTTCCCTTCCTTCACGTCGACACGACATGGAAGTTTCACGAGATGATCGCGTTTCGCGACTCGTATGTGAAAAATGAACTTGGCATCGAGCTGCTGGTAAGCATTAACCACGAAGGGCTTAAACTCGGGATCGATCCGTTCGACAATAGCGAAAAGCACACCGAGGTGATGAAGACCGATTCGCTCAAAGCCGCCTTGAACAAGTACGGTTTTGACGCGGCTTTTGGGGGTGCTCGGCGTGACGAGGAAAAGTCGCGGGCAAAGGAACGAGTGTTTTCATTTCGCGACAAGTTCCATCGTTGGGATCCCAAGAATCAGCGTCCTGAGCTCTGGAACTTGTACAACTGTCGAGTCAATCCTCAAGAGAGCATTCGGGTCTTCCCGCTTTCGAACTGGACTGAGTTGGACGTATGGCAATACATCTACCTAGAAAATATTCCTCTTCCCGATCTGTACTTAGCCAAGATGCGACCGATCGTCGAGCGCAATGGTGTGTTGATCAGCCCCAACGATGATCGATTCAAGCTTCGCGAAGGCGAGGTCATCGAGCAAAAGATGGTACGGTTCCGCACCCTTGGTTGCTGGCCATTGACCGGGGCCGTCGAGTCGCATGCAACCACCCTCCCAGAAATCATCCAAGAGATGCTTCTGACCAAGACCTCCGAGCGGCAAGGGCGTGTGATTGACAAGGACGGAGGCGGGGCTGGTATGGAATTGAAAAAGATGCAAGGATACTTCTAAGATGTCGCACCAAAGTGATTTGATTGCCA
>CAILTZ010000537.1 GCA_903837255.1 uncultured Pirellula sp.
CACGGGGTCTTTAACACCAGATAAAGGATCGCTCTCGTTAGCGATCGGTTCGTGGTTGGTTTGTCCGTGGACATAGCCGCGGCGGAAGGGTCCACCGATCAGAACGGTGCTGAAGCCATTGGGCCAGTGGTCACGGCCGTCGGCAATGTTGATTTTGGGAGTGCGTCCAAATTCACCGCCGCAGACGACGACAGTCGAGTCCAACAAGTTTCGTTCCTCGAGCAATCGGACGAGGGAAGCCAGAGCGGGGTCCAGAATATTGCATCGTCCCGACTGCAGCGAATGGTTTTCGATGTGGGAGTCCCAGCCGCTGAGTTCGATTTCCACGCAAGTGACACCTTGCTCGATGAGGCGGACGGCAGCAAGACAGCCGCGACCGAAGGGGGAATCGCCGAACGGATCGCGGATGCTGGCCGGTTCACGATCGATATCGAAGGCTTGGATTTGTTCGCTGGACATCATTCTTACAGCGCGTTGTGTCGACACAGAATGAAGCGTCTTGTCCGAATCTAGGTTTTTGATACGGCCTTTGCGAAAACCTTTTTCGAGGACCTCCAAATCAGCGATGCGTTGCTGAAATTGTTGATCGGCTACAGGACTTCTTAGATTCGGCAGAGGGTTTTTGGGATCGCCTAGTTGGAAAGCATCGTACTGGCTACCTAGATACCCGCCGCGGGCAGGCCATTGCCCTGAAAGAATAGAAACATGGCGTGGGATCTCTAGGTTAGAGGAACTTTGGTGGCACAGGACCGAGCCGATGGCTGGGTGGATCAACGTAGGGTCGGGTCGCCAACCGGTTTTCATGTTGTAGGTAGCCCGTTCGTGATCCCCTTCTTTGGAGACCATGGACCGAACGAGCGTCGCTAGGTGCATGATTTCGGCAGTTTGAGGTAGGGTGTCAGCGATTTGGACATCGCGAAGCGAAGTCTTGATGGCTTGTGTAGACCCTCCGATAGCCGTATTGGGGTGAGGGTCAAAAGTTTCGAGTTGACTAGGTCCACCTTGGAGCCACAGCAGGATGATCGCTTTGGGGCGCTTGGTGTTGGTGTTTGTATTGGCAAGCGATTCTGCCACGCTTGTCCAAAGAGAACTGGCAGTCAGAGCAGCAAGAGAGCTCGATCGAAGCAACTCTCTTCGCGACACAGCGGAGCGAGTATCTAACAAGCTGCGAAACGATGGGCAAGCAGCTTGGAAAGATTTATCGTTGGTCATGATAGGTTTCCCAGGTTCGGTCGGCTAATTCAACCTACAACTAGTATACCAAAGGATTTGCTTGGGCTCTTAGAAATACTCAAAAGGCATTAGAGGTATTTGGCCAGGGGGCCACCCTTGGCGGCCAGGGCATCAATTTTTCTGGTCACTTCGGGGTCCTCGACCAAGGGTGGAGCGTGGTGGGGTTTGATGCGAGCATCGATGATCAGGGGGCCGGAGCAAGACCAGTGTTTATTTTCTATTCTCTCACCGACTCCGCGAACGTCGATCGAGGGGTTCGAGCGGGTGAAGGTAACCCAAGTCCAGTTGGCAAAGGACTTGCTAGTGAAATCAGAGTCATCCACCAGGGTGATTACAGTGACGCATTTTGCAAGTTCGGGTTGCTGGGAAAATAGTGCAGAGATTTGTTCAACAGCAGCATCCAGGGGTAATTTCGTTTCGATAGCGATAGATCCTCTAGAGCAAAGTTTGGGGTTGAATAAGCTAGGAGCAAGGCGGAGATTCGAGGGGATCGAGTCAAGCAGTTCGCGGCGTTTTGGACCAGAGATAGGAACAACGAGCTTAGAACCTTGGTTCCAACCTTCACCCGAGTAGTCCAGGGTATCGATGGTGGTTTTTGTATGGAAGTGAAGAGCGTTTGAGAAATCGGCACGTTCCCAGACCCATTGAAAGAAGGCTTCGAGGTCGTAAAGGTTGGGGGCCTGAGGATCATTGCCATCGATGATAAAAAGGTATTTTGCTAGCGACATCTGACCCTGGCCCAAGATCGCGCTTGCTTGGGTCAGAAGTTCTTGTGGGCGGTTAGGTTTCAGATAAGGCGTATAGCGTTCCGAGCCGGTAGCAAGTAGCAGAGGGTGGACACCAGCGACGTCGACAGCATGGACACCGCGAACACCGGGGAGGACGGTTGGGATGATCGGGCCAGTGATCTCATGGATCAGTTCGCCGAAGGTAGTGTCTTCTTGGGGGGGGCGACCCACGACGGTGAAGGGCCATATAGCGCCTGGGCGGTGGTAGACACCGGTGACTTGCATCCAAGGAAACGGGTGGGTAAGTGCATAGTAGCCTAGATGGTCACCGAAAGGTCCTTCGGGTTTCAGCGAGTTAGGGTCGACGATCCCTGTGATCGCAAAATCAGCATCGGCATAGATGGGAGCTATGGGAAGCGAGGATTTCGAGGACGTTCGCGATACGATCATCGGGATACGGTATCCGGCTAGTGCGCCTGCGAACGTGAGTTCGCCGACATCTTCGGGCAGAGGCATAACAGCTGCAAGCGTCATGGCTGGACTACCACCAACGGTGATGGTCACCGGAAAAGGTTTGTTCGCTTTGAGAGCTTGTTGATGGTGGATACCCATACCGCGATGGAGTTGGTAGTGGAGACCGATCTGTTCGTTGGTTTGGTACTGGTTTCCGGAGAGTTGGATTCGGTACATACCCAGGTTGCAAGAGGAAAGTTTTGGAAGTCCGTTGTCAGCATCGACAGGTGGAGAGCTTAGGACTTGGGGTAGGGTGATGAATGGTCCTCCGTCATCGGGCCAGGAAATCAGTTGTGGAAGATCAGATATTGCGCAAGAGTTGGCAAAGACGGGTCCAGAGCGAACACGTTTCGGGAGCATTGCCCAAGCGGTTGAGGGGGCAGAGAGGTAACGTAGAGGGTTGCGGAAGAAAGCGTTGGGGTCGATCTTCAATTCGATCGCACGACGGACCCGCTCTATTGTGTGACGGAACACAAAGCGAGCTTGATCCAGTGAGCCGAAAAGGTTGCTTACCATCGGAAAACGGGAGTTGACCGGATTGGTAAAGAGAATAGCTGGACCTTTTCGAGCGTAGACGCGTCGTTGGATTTCGGCGATTTCGAGTCTTGCAGACAGGGGGGTATCGATTTCGATAAGTCGGCCGTTTTTTTTCAGGTCAACAACAACATCGCGGGTGGAACGGTGTCTCATGATAAGCAATAGGATATTTGGTAGGTTTTTCGCTGTTTCGGTCGATGCTGGCATAAAGTCAGCCACAATGGATTCCAGGGCCTGAGCTAGGATAGCAGGTTGCCTTGTCGTCACCCGCATATGGCCTAGCTAGAGTAACACCGGGAAGAGCAATGGGGTCAGGGGACATGGCAGGTTGAGTTCTCGAAAGCTTGGCTAGGGGGGAGAACGAACCAATTTAATCAGCACTTCGTCGCGCTCAAACTCGTCCCGATAATTTCGATGCCTTCATCGGCGGGTTTGTCCCAAGCTTGCGGGGCCAAGCAACGCAGATAGTATCAGCCATAGGGTTCTTGATCGAGCCGATAGACCACGCTGTAAGGTCAAGGCAAGCGAGACACCTGCGCGTTGACCGCGACTCAATTGACTCACCTTGGCATCGAGCGAAATACCAAAGCGATCGATCGTGTCTCGAAAAAGTCTTGAGTCCCATCTAGGAAAAGTCCCCGATTGAAATCTCTCGCAAGCGGCGACGCTCATCCAGTTGTAGAGAAAATGACCTTCGACGGCAAAGCCGATCCGAGCTCGATCGCTTGGCGATAGCTGCTGCGAATCAATTCCTAGCATAGCCGATCGGCCTCGGGTCGGGGCAAGCAATCCGACCAGCATGCGAATCGTTGTCGTTTTGCCAGTACCATTAAGCCCCAGCAATCCGGTGACCGACCCGCGCGGGACAGCAAAGTCGATTTGTCTGACGATCGGTTTTCTGCCGTAGTAACGCGTCAAACCGGACGCTTCGATTGCAATTTCGCTCATGATAATCGAGGGCCTCCCCATGCTTAGAGGAAAAATGTTAAATGGAAACCAATCAGTTCGAATGCGATGGATTGCGAAGCGCTTTTTCAAAGAGTTCGCGAACTCGGCCAAGAGTTTCGTCGGGCGTAAAATCCATCGCGATCGCTTGCCCAATCAAACTTTGAATCGACTCATCTAGCCGTCGCATCCGTTCGGTTTTGGAATACACACACCTGCGTTTGGTAACGAAAAAACCCCGTCCAGCTTGTGTCTGCACGAGTCCAGATTGAACCAACTCCGCGTAAGCTTTCGCGACCGTGTTGGGATTGATCACCAGTTCTTTGGCGAGCTGCCTGACACTAGGAAGCGTTTCTCCAACCTCCAGTTCACCGTTGGCGATCGTACGACTGATCGCATCGACAATCTGTTTGTAGATCGGAGCACTGCTACCAGCGACAATTCGGATTCGCATAACAACCTCGCTAGGATAACTGTACTACAACAAGTAGTACAGTAGGAGCAGCCTAGAGGAGAGTCAAGCAGATTTTCGAAAAATGTGATTCTGGGTAAGCCATTCCCTCTACAGTAGCGCCTCTGTTCCCTGAGGCTATCGCCTTCGCACCATCGCAACCGGAGTCCGAGGATTCAAGACGTATCGGATCGACTTTGGGACTGTTGCCCACATCATAAATTTCGTAAACTCGGGGACTGTCCCCGAGTACGAATGAATCCAACTCTATCCCAGAACTTTCACCATGGTTTTGCTAAGGATAATGCCCGATTTTGCAAGGTTTTTGACACTTGTCATTCTGATTTGCCTCTTTCATTCGAATTCCCTGCGGGCCCAGGACCAGAGCCGATCGCTTCCGCGCCGCGGCGGTCCGATGGGAATCAGGCTCGATTCGCAGATTACCGATCGGTTCGCTTGGTCGAAGCCGGTCTCGATCCAAGAGGGCAGCAAAACGCAGTCGGTCTTACCGCAGTGGTCCAAGCTTTCCACCGAGCCGTATCCTGGCAAGCAGGACGATATTTTTTTCGTCGATGCGAAGTTAGGTTTCTATGGCAATGGCGCTGGCAAGATCTTTCGCACGACCGACGGAGGGGAGACGTGGCAAAAAGTCTTTGAGCAAAAAGGGACCTTCGTCCGATGCTTGGCTTTTACCGATGACAAGCATGGTGTCATGGGCAACATCGGGCCAGGTTACTTCCCGGGAGTGACCGATCCGAACCCGCTTTATCGGACCGAAGATGGCGGTGCGACTTGGGGCCTGGTGACTGCGATCGAAGGAGAGCCAGTCGTGGGCTTGTGCGCGTTCGATATCGTGCAGGTTCCATACGTCAATGCAGGCAACCTCGATCATCGCCCACGCATCATCGGAGTAGGACGGGTCGGTGGTCCCACAGCGTACATCTGGTCCGATGACCTCGGCAAGAGTTGGAAGCAAGGCAAGGTGCCCGAGATCGGCGCGATGGCATTCGACGTGAAGTTCCTCGATGACAAGCACGGCTTCATCGCCTCTTCAACCCACAGCGACGTGTCCCAGTCCCACGGTTTGATTCTCGCGACTGACGATGGGGGTACGACGTGGCGAGAGGTCTACCGTTCCGCCCGACCCTTCGAACTTACGTGGAAGCTCAGTTTCCCGACCAACGAAGTCGGTTACTGCACCGTCCAATCGTACAATCCGGACCAGACGGCTTCGACGCGATTTGTCGCCAAGACGATCGATGGTGGCAAGACTTGGAACGAGCTCACGCTAGTCGACGACCACCGCGTTCGCGAATTCGG
>CAILTZ010000538.1 GCA_903837255.1 uncultured Pirellula sp.
CCCGCTGAGTGTCACACGGGCTTGGTCGTCGAGCAGGCTGATATCAAGGAGGGTGAGTTGTTCGAGGTTCGTCGAACGCAGCCGTTCGACCACTTCGCTGGGACTCATCTTTGCATGATTCATCTGGCCGATGAGCCACGTGTTGGCGTCGGTGGGTTTTCGGTGCAACTCGAAAGCTTGGTGGACGGCCCGGAGTGCCTGGGTCCCTTCGGATCTCTGCACAAGGCAGCTGATTTTGATCTCGCTGGTGGTGATCATCTGGATGTTGATTCCGGCATTGGCAAGTGCTCCGAACATCTTTTCAGCAACACCGGCTTGCTCGGCCATGCCCAGGCCAACGACCGAGACTTTGGCCACAGCATCGTCGCAGGTGACTTCGGTGGCCCCCACCAGAGGCAATGCCTCTTGGATGGCTCGCTGGGCATCGCGCAGCTCGTTGCTCGGAACGGTAAACGAAACATCGGCGCGGGACTCCATGCCGATGTTTTGTACGATCATGTCGACGGTAATTTTTCGATCGGCGAGTCGTTTAAAAATCTCGTAGCTCTTGCCCGGGATGTCCTGAACATTCTTGATCGTCAATCGTGCCTCATCGCGTGTGAGCGCTGCGCCACATACGGCGACCGAAGGAGACTCGGGCATCGAGACGATCATCGAGCCGGGTGCATCGGAAAAGCTACTTCGCACCCGGATGGGAACATCAAATTTTTTGGCGAACTCGATCGACCGATTATGCATCACACTTGCACCCAAGCTTGCCAGTTCGAGCATTTCGTCATAGCTGATAAGCCCCATCTGTCGGGCCTCGGGCAGCAACCGCGGGTCGGTCGTGTAAACGCCATCGACATCGGTGTAGATTTCACAAGCATCCGCTCCAAAGACGGCAGCCAGAGCTACCGCAGTGGTATCGCTCCCGCCACGGCCCAGGGTTGTGATGTTGAGTTCATCATCGACCCCTTGAAAGCCGGCCGCGATGACGATCTTGCCAGCGTCCAAGTGCTTGCGTATCCGGTCGGTCGAAATGGTTTTGATCCGGGCTTTGGTATAGGAGCTATCGGTACGAATGCCCATCTGAGCACCTGTGAGCGAGACGGCTTGGTGACCGAAACTGTGGATCGCCATGGCCATAAGCGCCACACTGACTTGCTCGCCTGTGCTCAGGAGCATGTCCATTTCGCGAGCGGGTGGCTCTTCATTGACTTTTTTAGCAAGGTCGATCAGATGGTCGGTTTCGTGCCCCATGGCGCTGACCACCACGACCACCTGGTTTCCTTCCTGCTGGGTGCGGATCGCCTTACGCGCGGCGGATTGAATTTTCTCGGGTGTTGCGACGCTCGTTCCACCAAACTTTTGGACGATCAAAGCCATTGGGATAATGCCAATTTAGAAAGTCTGCGATCTGCATCAAATGAGGTAACCTCACGCAAGCCAAATCATAGCAATAACCAACTATTTGAGAATGCGAGAATGGGCAGCATGCCTAGCGCTCGATGGTGGGCAGTTTGCCTGGCTCGGCAAGGTACAACCCTGGGATTAGCTC
>CAILTZ010000539.1 GCA_903837255.1 uncultured Pirellula sp.
CTTCTTCATCATGTTCACCATCGGCATCACCAAGGGGCGCTGGAACACGCTGGTGACCGCCTTGCAGCAGTTCAAGGACGATCACGACCGCAATCAGCCGATCTGGCGTGCGCTGCCCAAGTTCGCTGCCGCCAATCCACGCTACGAGCGGGTAGGCCTGCGGGACCTGTGCGACCAGATCCACGAGATGTACAAGGCCAAGGACGTTGCACGTCTCACCACCGAGATGTACCTCTCCCCAATGCAACCGGCGATGAAACCCTCGGATGCCTTTGCCATGATGGCCCACGATGAGGTCGACCGTGTACCAATCGACCAACTCGAGGGCCGAGCCACGGCCGTCCTGCTCACCCCCTACCCACCAGGCATCCCCCTGCTAATCCCTGGCGAACGATTCAACAAATCGATCGTCGAGTACCTCCAATTCGCCCGCATGTTCAACGAAAAATTCCCCGGCTTTGACACCGATATCCACGGCTTGGTGGAGGATGCTCACGACGGCAAACTCGATTACTTCATCGATTGCGTCCGAACCTAACCATCCCTCCACTGACCCGACATGCACCGCTCGCTCTACGACGCTTTCTGCCAGACTGCAAGCGAGCAGGCCGACAAGGTGGCTTGGATCGTTCCAGAGGTCCACTCGACAAGAACGATACGATGGAGCGAACTCAAGCAAAACGTCGATCGCTTGGCGCTGTGGCTTGCAAAAAACGGACTGCAAGTTTCGGATCGCGTGGTGAACCTGGAGCCGAACTCTGAGCACTGGGCGATGCTCGATCTTGCTTGCTCAGCCCTTGGCGCTATCCACTCGCCAATCGATCCCCGCTGGCACGATCAGCAAATTGCTTGGGCAATCGAATCGCTCGAGCCACAAGCCGTTTTCTCATGCTGCCGCATGGGACTCTCCAGCCGTAACTCGATGCCCATCGCGCAGGCATTACAACAAGCAACCGTGCTGCCTCAAGGTGCTACCGTTAGGCAATGGCAAGACTCGGTTTGCAGCAACCAAACAGCCACAATTCTTTGGACATCCGGAACCTCGGCAAATCCCAAAGGGGTGATGCTAAGCCACGGCAACCTGCTGACCAACGGGATGGCCAAGCTCGATGCGATGCCGCAGTCGCCCCAAGATGTGCGACTGAATCTCTTACCCTTTGCTCACGCATACGCTCGGACCTGCGAACTGACCGCTTGGCTCCTATCGGGACACGCGATGGCTTGCGCACCCTCGGCCCAAAGGCTCATCGAGATCGCCAAGATCGTTCGTCCGACCCTGATCAATGCCGTCCCATCGGCTTATGACTACTGGTTGCAACTAGCCCAATCGCACCGGAACCATTTGGAAGCCTCCGGCTCGTTGCGATCCTTTTTTGGTGGATCAATTCGACAGCTCGCCAGTGGCGGAGCTGCGATCCGAAATTCGATCCGAGAGCAGTTCGCTGCAGAATCCTTGCCGATCTTCCAAGGTTATGGGCTGACCGAGGCATCTCCAGTGGTCTGTTCGAACCGAGCCCCCAGGGAGCATGCTGGTCGAACCCTACCAGCCGTCTTGGATGGCGTGGGGATGCCCGTTGAAGGAGTCGAGGTTCGCATCGACTCTGGGCAGCGTCTGTGGGTACGAGGCCCGGGTCTCATGCAGGGTTACTGGCACGATGAGCAAGCCACCGAGTTGCGAGTTCGCGATGGTTGGCTCGACACCGGAGACACTGCATCGACCGATGTTGCTGATAGCTCGAGTCCTACCGAGCAACCCCAAAGCATTCGACTCTCTGGACGCGCCGACGATCTTCAAGTCCTGTGCAATGGACACAAATTCGCTCCCCTGGTGCTCGAACAACTCATCGAGCAGATCGACCCCGTCGCTCAGTGTGTTGTGGTCGGAGCCGATCGACGCCGCCCCATGGCAATCCTGTGCCTTAAGCCTGATTCCAGGATTCCTGAATCCATGCTGCTCGAGCAGATTCAGCGAGTTCTGGCCAACCAGCCAGACCACTTGAAAATCGCTCAACTGGTCGTGTGCCATGAACCTTGGACTCCCGAAAACGGTCTAAGGCACTGGAAAGGCGGCGTCAATCGCAAGGAAATCGCACGCAGGTTTGCTCCGCAATAGACGTTTGCAGTTAGAATGGGCTCGGCCGATACCGCAAATGCGACCGCGTAGGTCTGCTCGGCGAAAAAACTTGGGAAACGTATCGATGAAGCGACGAATAGACCAGTTGTACCAGGACGGAACATTCGCGCTGGCCGATGGGAACCTGATCAAGGGTAAAAAGATTCTCGACAAGCTCATGGCGATCGCTCCGGAATCCCCGATGGCGATCGAGCTGGCAGGCGATTTTGCCAGATCCTCCGGAGATCTCGAGGAAGCCATCGGACACTTCGAAAGGCTGATCGTCCCGACAGCCTCCGGCGATTGGCGAGCCATCGGCTACATGAATATCGCTTCGATTCACCAGCTTCAACGCAATATGGATCTTGCCGTCGATCACTATCGAAAAGCGCTCGCGGAATTTGAAAAACTCGATGATCGGGACCAGGTTTGGCAGGTCAAGCAACTCATCGGGGAAGTCCTACTCGATGGAGGAATGTTTCATCAAGCCACCGAGATCCTCGAAGCGTTGCTCAACGAAATCCGTTCCCATCCAAAACGCCGAAGGCACCTGGAAATGTCCCTCGACATACGAAGGGGTTTGGCCGAAGCCTATAGGTTTCTAGGAAAGCTCGATGAGTCCATAGCGCAATGGGAGAAGATCGCCTTTGTCTCCCGAAAGTACCAGGACCCCTTGCAACTGGCCATCGCCCTAGATGGCTTGGGAGTGATTTGCCAAGTTCAGGGGAGATTTGAAGAAGCCAGAGACCTGCACCTCGAATCGCTTCAAATCAACCGCAATATTCGCTACCTCGAAGGCCAAAGCGTCAACCTCGGGAACCTCGCTCGATTGCATATCCAAACCGAGGAATGGGAGCAAGCCGAGGAGTATGTCCGCAAAAGCATGAAGATTGAGCAAAGGAACGAAAACCTCCTCGGGATCGCCTTCGATAAACTCGTCCTGGCCGAAATCGATATCGGGACAGGGAGATATCAAGCCGCAGAGAAGAAACTACTGCAACTCGAAGCCCTCATGTCTCGCGAAGGAAAAACCGACGACATGCTCGCGATCTCATCGCAAATCGGCTTGGTCCACCGCATGATGGGTCGATTGGACGAGGCCCTCGAACGGCAACTCCAAGTCCTAGCATGGGCCCGTCGAATGAACCACGCCGATGGAATCCCAGCCACCCTAGACGAGCTGGCAGAGATCGAGTCGGCACGGGGAAACAAAGATCAGGCTAGGACGTACTGGGAAGAAGCCCTCGAGCGATACGAAAAGCTCGGCTCAGAGAAAATGGTTGAGAGCATCCGCACAAGCCTCTCAGAACTAGAATATTGATCTGAACACAAACGGCTAGCTAAAACATCCATTGGAAAAAACGATTCGTGCGCTGCTAAATAGCTCCACGTCATCACAGGTGCGCTCGGAGCCTACCACCGGACTCGTCCGGTGGAGGCGTAACTTCCAGCTACCTTCGACGTCCTACTGGCGCATCTGCA
>CAILTZ010000540.1 GCA_903837255.1 uncultured Pirellula sp.
GAAGGTTCAAATCCTATCGAGCTTGCTGTCCGAAACTGGCGAGATATCGCCGTGTGAACAACACCGGTGCTTACCAACTCGCAGGGGTGATCAACAAGGACGATACGACGTTCGTTGATAACAACATCACCCTCAGTGGTGCGATCCAAACTCTAGGGATTACAGAGCTGGATCGGTCTCGACAGGACGCTTCGCTGGTGATCGACCCAGGTATTGTCTCGAAACTCCTAGGGACCAGAATTGAGGTAGGTATCGGTGCTTCGTTAATCGCCGAGGGGACCGAATCCAAACCTGTGATCTTCACCTCCCGACTCGATGATCGCTACGGTGCGGGTGGAACGTTCGACACCAATAACGACAGCACCGCAACCACCGGGGCAGCGGGAAATTGGTCGGGTATCCTGGCTCGACACATGAGCGAACTGAGCCTCGATCATGCTGTGGTTACCTTTGCAGGTGGTGAATCACGGATCACCGGTGGATTCGCCTCGTTCAATGCCATCGAGGTCCATCAAGCCAACGCGCGGATTGCCAACTCGCTGATCGAACGCAATGCTTCTGGTCGCACCAACACCAGCAGTACCAACCGCGATGCCAAAGGAAACAACGACGGAACGGCGATTTTCGTTCTTTCGAGCCAACCAGTTATTATCAACAACGTCATCCGCGACAACTCCGCGGCTGATACAGCAGCAATCAGTGTCGACACCACGAGCTTGAATGCCAAACCTGTACGCGACTTTGGTCGATCCACCGGCTTCAACCAGCGTGAAACCGACCTAGGCATCGGGAACTATGGCCCTCTTGTCTTTAACAACCGACTAGGCGGCAACGGACTCAACGGGATGAGAGTTCGAGGCGGTACCTTGACCACCGAATCGGTCTGGGATGACACCGATATCGTTCATATTCTCCAAAGCGAAATCATTGTTCCAGACTTCCATACCTTCGGCGGTCTGCGACTTACCAGCAAGGTCGATTCGAGCTTGGTCGTCAAAGCCAGCAACAATGCCGGAATTACTGCTGCCGGTCGACCTTTGGATATCAAAGATCGTATCGGTGGAACGGTACAAGTCCTCGGATCACAAGGCTTCCCCGTTGTCATCACGTCGCTTTCCGACGATACGATCGGTGCAGGCTTTGACGACGAAGGTGCATCGCTGACCGACACAAACAACGACGGGTCTGCAAGTACACCTCGCCCAGGCGATTGGCGCAGCGTTCGTTTCACTCCGTTCAGCAACGATCGAAACGTCGATATGACTTACGAAAATGAGTCAGATCGAATCGCTTCGAGCGGTAGCAACGACACGCCATTCCAAGCTCAGGATATCGGCAAGCTTGCTGGCAACCTCAAGCTCGGCGATGAAAACCTAAGGCTTGGAGTGACCCTCACCGGAGCGATCGCATCTCCCAAGGATATGGACGTATACCGATTCACGGGAGTGGCCGGGGCGACCGTATGGCTCGACATCGACCAATCCTCCGGCTCGCTCGATTCGATCGTCGAACTGATCGATGAGAGTGGCAAGATTATGGCGCTGAGCGACGATTCGCTGGCCGAATCGCTTGCGGATCAATCTCTCGAAAACCCGAGTTATTCTCCGGCGATCAAAGCGTTTCCGATGGATCAAGTCGCTACATCGATTCAGAATTCCCAGGCTGCTGGATCGAATGTGGACTTCCAAGGAACCAATCCTCGCGACGCGGGAATGAGAGTTGTTTTGCCGGGTGTGGCCGGTACCTCGAACTCATACTACATTCGAGTGCGATCGAGCAATAAACTACCAGGTGTTGTTACCGATCCATACGATACTGCTTCAGGCGTGACCATCGGCTCCTACAAGCTTCACGTTCGATTGCAGGAAACCCAAGAAATCGCTGGATCAACCGTGCGATACGCGGATCTGCGCTACGCCACCAATGGCATCGAAGTCTTCGGAAACACCACCCATTCACCCCTGGTTGGCGAATTTGCTGAACCTGCGAACGACACCAGCAGCGCCTCTTCCTCAGCGATCGATGTTGGCAATGTCATGGTCAACGATCGGGCCGGTGTCTCCGTGGCTGGCAATCTGGCCACCGATGCTGATATCGACTGGTTCAATTTCTCGGTAGGCCGAGACGAAGACTCGATTCAACAACTTCCTCCCAATACCCCAAACAACTCCCTGCGCGTCGACGCTCATGGTTCATTGATTTTCGATATCGACTACGCGGACGGTGTAGGTCGCGCCAACACCCAACTTTGGATCTTCCGACGCTCACCAGGCGGTGCGTTAACGCTGGTCCTAACCGCCGATGATTCGAACATCCAAGACGACCAACCGGCAGCCCTCAAGGGCACCGACCAAACCGATCTGACCCGAGGTTCGCTAGGTAAGCGTGATGCCTACATCGGACCTATCGAAATGCCACCGGGTGACTACGCCGTGGCTGTGACCAACAAGTCAGTTTCTTACTTCGGATTAACCCAGTTCACTCAATCGGACATCACTGGCATCCCTGGTGCAGCGGAAATCCGTCTCGAACCACTCGATTCGGTCGCACGACTAGGTGAAGACCGCTTCGAGCAGCAACCACCATTGACCACCGCCGACGGTGCCCCGACGATCTTTGCCGGTGGCCAAGTTCCATTCACTCTTGCGGACGTGACACTCTTTACTGCAAGAACTGAAAACCAAGTCGGGAAGGTATCGTTCCTGAACCCAATGACCGGCGTGGTGGAAGCCAACATGAGCCGCGATGGTATCAACGAGGACGTTTTCCAAAATGGTTACGTCACCCGCGACATCGCAGTATCTCCGGCAGGTACCGCGATGGGCTTCCGTATCCAAGACCCAGGCCTGATTACTGACACCAACGCCGGCCAATTCTTCGGTATCGATATCGGTGATACCGGCCAAGTCATTCCCGGAATCACCAATTCAGGGCTCATCACCTGGGGTCGATACGTTGATGCCAACGGCAATCTCGACGTTCGGCAGTCTCAAGATGCCGCTGGCAACGCCATCGGCGATGGGATGGTCTTCACCGGCCTGACCTATTCGAGCCTCGGCGCTTCTAGTCGCGCGAACTTCTTTGGAGTAGCCACCCGGCACCTCAACGGATCCTACAACGAAACGCCGATTGCCGCTTTGCCACGAACCAAAAACATCATCTACCAATTGGACCCTGATACAGGAGCCGCCATCAACTGGTTAGGCCAAGCGACCCGTACGGACACTGATTACGAAAACGGTGTGTACAACATGGGAACCACCGCAGGTACCAACATCCAGGAAGCTGGATACTTCCTGCTGGCAACCGGTACCGTCAATGGTTTAACCACGATCGGCAATCAAGTATACGGCGTTAGTGATCAAGGAGAATTGGTCACCCCGACGATTGTGAATGTACCGAGTATCCCGTCGAGAGTCGTTCTCAACGATCCGACAACTGGAAACGCGATCAACTTCACTGGCCTTACCCGAGGTCCCGCGAACGTCGAAAATGGGCGCTTCGCCGATGTGCTTTTCGGTCTCTCGACGACCGGGGTGCTGTATGCCTTCGACACCACCGGCGCGTTCCAACCCGTTTTCCCATTAGGTAGGAGTTCGATCACCCTAGGTACGACTGCGATCTCAGGTATCGACTTTACATCGCTGGATACCAACCTGTGGCACGTGTCGAACTCAGATCCGGATTCCCAGGCAGCCGGTCATGGTCGCACCCAAACGTTCAACAACTCGGGTGATTCTCAAACCGGCCCGAACAACACCATGCGGTTCGACTATACGAACCCAGGCAACCAACTCGGTATTGATGATTTCAC
>CAILTZ010000541.1 GCA_903837255.1 uncultured Pirellula sp.
CCCGCCAAAGGGGCGGGAAGAGGAATGGGGTCAGGGGGGCCTCACGTTTCTATTGGAAGGTCTTTTGTTTCGTAGCTATGAGTCATGGCCCCACCGGCGTGAAGCCGGGTGGTGGCAGGAACGAAAAAACGCAAGCGTCTTTGAGCCTTTCAGCTCAGAATCGGATCGATCACACGACCCTCGACGTTGGTCAGACGGCGTTGGATGCCGTTATGCTCATAGGTCAGACGCTCATGGTCGAGCCCTAACAAATGCAGGATCGTCGCGTTGAAATCATAGAGTGGGTGAACATCCTCGACCGCCTTGACCCCCAACTCATCGGTCTGGCCATGGCTCACACCTTCTCGAACGCCCGCTCCGGTCATCCAGCAGGTGAACCCGTCCGGGTTATGGTCCCTGCCATTGGCACCTTTCTGAAAAAACGGCATCCTGCCGAACTCTGTGCACCATACGACGAGCGTCTCCTCGAGCAAGCCACAAGCCTTGAGATCGCGAATCAAGGCTGCGACGGGTTGGTCAAGGATTGACGCATGGACATCGTATTGATTCTTTAGATCGTTGTGCCCATCCCAGTTGAGTTTTCCAGCGCTTGCATAAGCGCCATTAAAAAGCTGGACGAAACGAACGCCGCTTTGAATCAACCGCCTCGCCAAGATACAGTTCTTGGCAAATGCAGCTTTGTCCTTGTTGGCGGTATCATCGGCCCCGTAGGCCCGTAACACATGCTCTGGCTCACTACCGATGTCCGAGATTTGAGGAACACTCAATTGCATCTTGGCCGCCAGCTCATAGCTAGCGATCCTGGCGGCTAACTGCGCATCCCCAGGATGCTTTTGCAGATGCCTGTTCTGCATCTTCTCGAGCAGTTTACGGGTCGCCGTATCGGCAGACTCCGAGACGCCTGATGCCTTCAAATGCCTCACGGGATCGCTTGCCGAGAACGCTGTGGCTTGGAATGCCGCCGGAAGGAAACCTGGCCCCCAGTTATTTGAACCATTTTGCGGAACACCTCTGGGATCGGGAATCGCCACATAAGCCGGGAGGTTATCGCATTGACTACCCAGTGCATAGGTGACCCAAGCTCCCAGGCTCGGGAATCCATCGAGGTTAAAGCCGGTGGACAAGAAATTCTCTGCTGGTCCATGGGTGTTCGATTTGCTCGTGAGCGAATGGACAAAAGCAAAATCGTCGGTCAGCTCCGCAAGATTCGGAATCAAATCGCTGACCCATTTACCGGTTTGCCCTCGTTGGCGAAAGGTGTATTGGGGTCTAGCTAGATTCCCCGCGGGGCCTTGGAAGGTCACCGACGGGCCGCCTGGCAATGGCCGATCGTCCCACTCGATCAGCTTGGGCTTGTAGTCCCAGGTTTCAAGCTGACTGACGGCACCCGCACAGAAAATCACTAGGACGTTTTTGGCTTTGGCTTGGAAATGCGGCGCACGCGGCGCATAAGGCTTGGTCGGATCGATCGCGATACGGTCTGTTGAATTCGGGCTCATTGCAAGTAATTTCTCGCGACTGAGCAAACTAGTCAGTGCAATCGACCCCAAGGCGTTTGAGGCTGTGTTGAGGAAATTGCGGCGATCCAATAGCGGGTGCACAGGCGATAGGCTCCTGGTTAAGGATAGAACAAGAACTCGTTGCAGTTAAACAGGGCTCGGCAGAGAACCTCAAGCCCTGACTCCTGAACCACTGCACGTGCATCCTCGATCTCCTCGGGGGTTGCATGGCGCAGCAAACATCGCCTATAGGCTGCATCGATCAAGGCCGCAGGGTCTGCACCGGCCTCCTTGCGTATAATCTCGGCAAACGCGTTGGACTGATCGATCGTAAAACGGCTGTTGAGCAAATTCAGGGCTTGGATCGGAGTGGTTGATGTACGCCGCAGTCCGGTACTCTGTCCTGCATCAGGACAGTCGAAAGCTCCAAAGACGGCTTCCCGCTCGCGTCGAACCTTGTGCGCATAGACCATGCGGCGCAGGCCATCGGCTTTGAAGTGCTCAATCGGTTTAAAGCCTGACAGGCCTCCGCGCTGCTCGAACAGATCGTAGCCACGTCCGAACATCGTCGTATTGAGTTGCCCGCTCACCAGCAACATGGAGTCTCGGATCGTTTCGGCCTCGAGCCGTCTTCTTGGGAACCGCCAAAGCAACCTCGCATCGGCATCGACCATAGCGGCCCTTTCGGTGGATTGGCTCGATTGACGGTAAGTCTTGGAGAGGACAATTTTCCGATGAAGCGATTTCAAAGACCAATTGCTTTCGATCAGCTCAGAGGCGAGCCAATCGAGCAATTCGGGGTGGGAAGGCGGAATTCCATTGAGCCCGAAATCGTTTGGAGTCTCAACCAGTCCGACTCCGAAATGGCCTTGCCATATCCGATTTGCGATCACTCGGGGAGTAAGCGGGTTGGTATCGGAGGCGATCCAGTTAGCGATTGCCAACCGGCGTTGGGGCTCGGCGGTCGCCCCATCTAGGTTCAGGTCCCCGAAGAAGCCAGGGACTTTCGGTGCAATGGCTTGTTTGGGTTGCTCCGGGTCCCCTCGAAGCAAAAGATGGATTGGATCCGGACGTCGGAATCGCCCCGCGAACGCCTTTTGATTCTCTTCTGCGGTCGATAAGGCAGACCGAAGCTGTTTCTGACGGCGACTCAAGTCCTCGATCGCCTTGGATTCCGATGGGCTCAGTCCGTAGGTCGCAATGTTCGGTGTGCTAGGCGGTTTGGCCGTCCCCGGATCTTTGGGATACACAATCCGATCCGAGTCGTCGGCAACGGTCAGCCAGTCCCCGCCCCCCTGGTTTTCAACAGAAGAGAGCACCTCGATCCGGTATCGGATAGCTAGCCGGTCCTGGAAGCGGCCCTCTCGGTCCCTGCCCCAAACGAAACGTTCGATCCATTGCTCACTGGGAAATTCAAAGGTCAGGGTCCCCTGTCCGATGGCGTTGGACATCCAACTGCGGTTATTTCCGTACTTTCCGTCGTTGACAAACCGTAGTTCATGGCGATCGACGCTTATCGAATCCCCACCCGATTGGACACTTGTCCAAAAGTTCGCAAGAGCGATATTTTCGCCTTGCTGGTTAAAGATCTCGAATTCGTCAATGCAGGGTTCAAGATTATTGGTATCAAGGATCGTGAATCGAACGCTCTTGGTTTTCGTTGGCGCGATGCGGTCGGAGTTGAGGCTCGGTTGGACCGCTGGACGCTGCGGCCACACTGCGACAATGTCCTGCAAGCTATCCAAATGGGTTCCGATTTGGATACGATAAGCTGTCGGTGTACGGTCGGTGAACTCACCCAGCCGATCGCGTCCCCAGACAATTTTGGAGATGGTTTCTTCGGCGGGAAGTTCAAACAAAACCCAGCCGCGGCCGGCTTGGTCGCTCATCCAACTCGATGCGTTACCCAGTTTGCCGTCATGGATATGCTTGAGCCGATGGCTCTCCGATTCCCGACTGCCCGACGAGGTGACTTGGGTTCCGTGAGAGTCCAGAGCCACGTTCCTAGAATCATTGCCGTCGGTCCAAATTTCAAATTCGTCGATGCATGGTTCGATCAAACCCAAGGTTGGATGAAGATTGGCATCCCAGATCTCCATCTTTACCCAGCGGGCTTGCCTGGGCGAAAACGTTTCGATGTTCTCGGTAAGGTTAGGCAGGGGCACCTTTTTGGAGTTGGGTCGCGCTATGGGTTCAAAGCTTAGTAACTGGCGTTCGATTTCCTGGAGTTCCCCTGCGATCGATTCGGCGCGCGACCGCTGCTGAGCTGCCCAGGGGGTGTCGACCATCCGGTCTTCGTAGTCGACACCGGCGACGAAGGCCTGCATCGCGTAGTAATCTTCTTGGGTGATCGGATCGAATTTGTGATCGTGGCAACGAGCGCAGCCAATGCTCAGTCCCAGGAATGCCTGACCGAGGTTGACGACGATCTCGTCGATTGCGTCTTGGCGTGCAAGCCGTTTGCTCGGCTCGTCGGCTCCGATTTGGCCCGGTAGAAGGACCGAGGCGGTGATCAAGAATCCCGTAGCGGTGTCATGGCCCAGTTGATCGCCAGCGATCTGTTGACGTATGAACTCATCAAACGGGGTGTCGTTGTCCAGTGCGCGGATCACATAATCGCGATAGTGCCAAGCGTGAGGTCGCTCGGTGTTGACTTCAAAGCCGTGAGTATCCGCATAGCGAACCACATCGAGCCAATGCTGAGCCCATCGCTCGGCGTAACGTGGCGAGGCCAGGAGCTCTTCGACAACTTGTTCGTAAACACCGGGTTGATCATGGTGGCTGGCAAACCAATCGACCAAGTCTGGATCTGGGGGAAGGCCGTGCAGATCCAGGGAAGTGCGTCTGAGCCACTGAGTCGGGGTTGCGACCGCTGAAAACCCCAAGCCGTTTGCTTGGAGCTTGTTCTCTATCAAAGTGTCGATGGTCGATGCCCCATCGCGTGCTCGCAGAGGCTGGAAACTCCAGTGCAACTTAGGGTCTGCCAAAACGGACTTGTCGACACCATCAGGCCAAGGTGCTCCGGCGGCAATCCAGGTTTCGAGTACCTCGATTTGTGTTTTGCTAAGAGGCAAAGTGTTTGGCCCAGCCGGAGGCATTCGCTCCTCGGGATTCTCGCTCTTGACCCATTCGAGAATAGGGCTTGTGTTGGGGTTGGATGAATCGACCAACGGACCGTAGTGATCGCCCCCTCGGAGGGCTTTGGATTTAATATCTAGCCGAAGTCCAGACTTTTGCTTCTCAGGTCCATGGCAAGCATAGCAATGCCGCTCAAAAATCGGTCGTACATCTGTAACGAAATCGATCACTTGAGCATTGATCACCTGGGCCGATGCGGAATGCAAATAAGCACCTTGAACAGTAGTCCAAAGGCTCGCTGCGATGGCTATTGGCCGGAATGAACGGAAAAAAGGACCCATCAATCGCAGCATGAAGGTTCGGATCGGGACAGAGAGTACGACAGGCAGTACGACAGACAGTACGAGGTTCCTTTTAGTGGGCTTTTCAGCAATGGGTCTATTATAACCCAAGCTGAACTCCCGGAGCTCCAGGAATGCCAGTTCTAAC
>CAILTZ010000542.1 GCA_903837255.1 uncultured Pirellula sp.
CACCGGCGTGAAGCCGGGTGGTGGCCTGCCTTGCGTGTGAATGGCTGAGGTTCATTGACAACGACTTTGAGGGCATGCAGCATACGTTGGTTCTGGTCACATCGCGCACCTGAAATCCTTTGGATCTATTTAGGCTACTTGCTCTGAGCCAAATTGGTGTCTGCCCCAGCAGGGGGATTGGAAATCGCTGGGATTTTGGCTGCTGGCATCATCCGCATGAAATCGCGTTTGACGCTCCGCACGAATCACCAACAGCTTGCCTTGGCCGTTTCGAGGCAATTTATCAGCAATTCGCGCCCAATTCCCGCAATTTTTCAAGCCTTCTATCTACACTGGATCAAACTGGGCTGACTGCCAAATGTGCGTGCATCACTTCATGCTTGTTCAAACGAGGATTCGCAGATGGAAATTTTTCTGGGCTGTGCTGCAGGTTTTATCGCGTGGTTTGTCATTCGATACTTCATTGCAGGCTTCTACATCATCGATCAAAATCAACGAGCTTTAATCACCACATTTGGGAGAGCAGATCGACTGGGAGAAGCTACGACCCTGAGTTTACCGCTTGCCGAAGCCTTGGCCCCAGATGAGCAAGAACGCTATTGTTATCCGCAGGTACGAGTCGTGCAGCCCGGCTTCTACTGGAAATGGCCTTGGCAGCAAGTGCATCGCGTTTCCATCGCGACGGCAACCATGAATATGGCATACGATCCCGATGAGCCACAAGCCAACCAGGGCGGAACCATCTTGGAGGCAGTCACCAAAGATCAACTTAACATTGGTCTCGATGGTCAGATTCGTTATGGGGTCTCGGAAGCCAATCTTTATGCCTACCTATTTGGCGTTAAAAACCCGATAGCGCATGTGATGGGTTATTTTGTGTCCGTGCTACGAGAAAGAATCGCTAACTTCGAAGCCCCTCCGATTCCTCAAGCGATTGTCGCGGGTGACACTCAGGCGGACACCAGCGTTAACTTTGGCGTCTCAATCAATGACTTACGCAAGAATTTGCGCGACCTCAACGAACACATGGATCGCGAGTGCCGTTCTTCTGCCGCCAGGTATGGAATGGTACTCGACGCATCGCTGATCACCGGAATCGATCCACCCCCCGAAGTTGAATCGGCCTTGGCTGCCATTAACACGGCACACAACCAAGTGTCGTCCGATATTAGTTTAGCGCAAGCTGCCGCAGATCAAAAAATCGTTCAGTCCAAGCGTGCGGTAGAAATTGAAACGTTGAAAGCTCAGGCAGAGATCGAGCCGTTAGAGAGAATGGCGACGCAGCTTGAGTCATTAAAGCAAAATGGTTCCGGCGTACTCAAGGCATATGTTAGAAACGTCAGGATGTCGCTATTCGGTCGCTCGGAACAAGCTTTTGTGGAGGTAGACTCATGATTGGATTTTCTGCATTCGTCATAACGTTTTTCTTGTCGTTCTTCATCGTACCTGTCGCCTTACTGATTGGACGATTATTCGGGGTGTACACCATCGTCCAGGAACGCCGATGTCATGTCTACGTGCTTTTTGGAAAGGTGGTCGAAGTTATCGATGAGCCTGGACTTCATTTCCTATGGCCTCTCATGGAATGGAAGGCTCTCGTTGTTAACTGGCTTGGGAAATGCTATGTCCTGGACATGCGATTGGATCAAGTCTACCTGCGCAGTGCTCCGGTCAATTCCGAAGAAGGCGCGCCGATGGGAATTGGGATTTGGTACGAAATGTTTATAAGCGATCCAGTGGCGTACCTTTTTAAAAACATGGATCCTCGCGGCTCGCTATCGGCCAATGTTGCGAATTCCACCGTCCGGTGCCTGAGTAATTTGCCGCTGGCACTCATGATGGTCAACCGTCACGGGATGAGCTCGACCGTACGAGAAGAAGTATCGCCTCGATCCGATGAGTGGGGCTACCGACTAGGTTCGGTATACATTCGCAAAGTTCATTTTCGTGATGCAGAAATGATTCGGCAGATTGAAAGCAAGGTTGTAAATCGATTGCGGCAAGTTACGAGTGCCATCAAACAGGATGGTGCCAACCAAGTGAGCATTATTACCAGTACCGCCGATCGCAAGGCTGCGATCGAATTTGCCAAAGCCATCGCAATTCGGCCCGAACTTGTTGGAAATGCATTGAAGAAGATCTGTGCAGACAAAGAAACGTCGGATGCAATGTTTACAATCCTAGAAACTCAGAAGCTCTTGGATTGCAAAACCAAGTTGACGTTGCTCCCTCAAAAAAGCGGTTTGCTAACCGATTTGTTAGCAGCCAAAGACCATGCGTCATAAGGATCAGGCGTCATCTATTGGGAGCCGAAGAACGTGCGTTTCAAACCGGAACGAGTTACCATCCAATGACGCAAAGAGCTTGAGACTCGGATTCTTGACGAATCCAGAAACACTTAAGTTGTAGGTCAACACGCCCATACCCCCGTATCGATCATCGAGATAGAAGCGAATAAACCGGTTTTTTGAACCGCTGATAAACGCTAATAATCGCAAATAGGAGCCCCTGATCGATCGGCGTGGGCCACGTCCGATCCGTCTAAGTTCTTTGCGAGCTGGGAGCCACACAAGCAGCTCAATCGTCGGGTCATCGTCCGCGAAGGCCAAGAGTTCATTAGCGCTCAAACGGGGCTCGCATAATCTGTTAAGATTAAGGCAAAATGATCGTTGATTGAAGCCTGCTGTTTGGAAGTACCACATGTCCACGAAAAAGACCCCGAAAAAGCCCCTAAAAAAGCCTGTAAAAAAGAAGACCGCACAGTCCCCTGCAAAGGCAGTCAAGCCGTCCGCAGCAAAAGCGCCGGCAGTGCGTATGTCGCTTGCAGAGGTCATGGCCATCCTTGAGAAACTTGGCACGGAGCAGACCCGCAAGACCTGGGCGCGGCACGGTGCAAAGGGGCCGATGTTCGGCGTCCTTTTTGGCGAACTTTTCAAGTTGATGAAGCGGATCGACGTCGATCACCAACTCGCGCGAGAGCTGTGGGCGACCGGCAACGTCGACGCGCGGAACCTTGCGATGAAGATTGCCGATCCGATGGCGATGACGCCCGACGAACTCGACCGCTGGGCGATCGAGAATCCGATGCGCATGTGCGGCCTCTACATCGCGACGCTCGCGGCTGAAGGCACGCATGCGCGGATCAAAGTTCGCGAGTGGCTAAGCTCGTCGAACGAGCGGTTGCTCGCCTCGGGCTGGACGCTTCTTGGTCGCCTCTCGGACCTCGACGAGTCGTTCCCCGAGGATCAACTTCTCGGTGGCATCGAAGAGATCGAGAGGTCGATACACTCTGCGCCGAACGACGTCAAGAGTGACATGAACCGGGCGCTGATCACAATTGGCGGCCGGAGCGCTGCGATGCGCAAGGCCGTGCTCGCTGCGGCCAAGAGAATCGGAAAGGTGACCGTCAACCATGGCGATACCGCCTGC
>CAILTZ010000543.1 GCA_903837255.1 uncultured Pirellula sp.
CGTTTCGAGAAACCCGCTCCGGACGCCCGGGCCGCTCCTCCCGAGGCTTACGAGTCGCTCATCAGCCCGAAGACCGGTGCGGAGGTGCCATTGACCGGGCTATCCTTTCACGGAGAGCCGTTCCAGCGCGAATGGGCCGAGTTCGTCCAGGCCCATGACGACCGCAACGTCTTTCAAGCGTCACCCGACGAGCTGCCTGCGATCGACATCCACTGCCTCTGAGCCGTGCCGGGCGCGAGGTCACGACGAAGCGCCCAGGCGGCCGGACTCGGAGAAACTCCGTGCTGACGCCAAAACAATGCCACTTCGGGGGGAAGACGGGCGCTCTGGGAAACGCTTTCTGGGATCTACCAGACGGGACCAACCGGCTCCACGAGGCCCACGAGTCGTTCAGCAGTCCGGCCATGCTTGTGGAAGTGCCATTGGCCGGCCTATCCTTTATCCTTTGACCTATTCGACTACCTTGACGACCGATTGGCCGTTCTTCTGCTTCGCAGACTTTGGAAGGCTGTAGCGATGTAGGACGACTAGTTGTCGGCACTTCGTCAACAAGCCATCGAACTCGTTTTTGGGTCGAATGGTGCGGTAATTGGTTTCTCATCCATCGCGATGAGAATGATTTGTTCGACTTGCGACGTCTCCAAGAATTCCAGAATCGTGCTTGACTCACGATGTTGATCGATGGAACGCGATTCGGTTCCTTTTCGCGACACGAAATTTTGGAAGTGACGATTGTTGATTGTGCTCTCAACAGGAATAACACCCGCAATCGTTAAAGCATGAGGAACGATTTGATGTCAGCGACTGAAACGTACGCTTTAGAAGCGACGCACCGTTCCGACAACACCGGACGAGCGTCCTTAGCCATTCCGGCAGACCTACGCGCCATTCGGCCACATCGATGGCTCATTTGGTTCGTTATTGATTGGGCACTGCTCATCGGAATATTCATCTTGATTGCGAATGCAACGCCTTCTCTTTGGTTGCTGCCGCTTGTCGTACTTATTATCGGATCGCGCCAGCACGCGCTCGCGATCCTCGGGCACGACGCGGCGCATGTTCTGGCGTTTAAGCAACGATGGCTGAACGATCTCGTTGCAGAACTGTTCATCATGTGGCCGCTATGGACAGTGTTGAAAGATGGTTACCGGCCGTGGCACTTCGCGCATCATCGCGAACTGGGAACTTCGAACGATCCGGAGTTGGACTATCGAGGTGGATCGCTGTATCAGGGGCGAGTGACATGGGTCAGAATTGTCCGCCTCTTTTTGTTCGACCTATTCGGCTTCGGAGCGATACATCTATTCAATCTAGTCAGGCAAATCATTCCGTATACGAATCCGCTTCGGCTACTTGGTCCGATCTGTTTGTGGCTGTTCACGGCGGCTGTGTTTTATCGATTTGGCATCCTCTATCTTCTCGGAATTTGGGCTCTTTCCTTAGTGACCGGTTTTTGGGCTGTATTTCGTGTCCGTGCATTCGCGGAGCATGTTGGACTACCAGATTCTGGAAAAGAAACGTCCCATCGGTTCGTCGTCGGACTAATGGCGCGATTTTTATTCTTCCCACACAACACATGGTGCCACTACGAGCACCACAAATGGCCACAAGTTCCTTTCTACAATTTGCCACAACTTCGGAAATTAGATTCGTCAAAACCAATTTTGCGATTTC